>JBFXKS010000009.1:0-15874 GCA_050173515.1 Oscillospiraceae bacterium
GATGGCATGCTCCACCCGGCAGGCGTCCTCGGCTGCCGTCTTCTCGCTCACGCCTATCGAGGTGAACAGCGCCGTCAGCACCGTGTGGCGCTCGTACACGCTTTTCGCGGTCTTCAGGCCCATCTCCGTCAGCACCAGCTCGCCGTCCGGCAGCATCTCCAGGTAACCCGCTTTTTTCAGGTTGCCCACCGCGCGGCTCACGCTGGGCTTGGAGTACTCCAGGTGATGCGCCACGTCGATGGAGCGCACGAGGCCCTTCTGCTGCTTCAGCACATAGATGGCCTCCAAATAGTCCTCTGCCGAACGTCTCAATTCCATGGGAACCTCCCGCAGGTGCGCCCTTTGCCCACCCTTGCCTTATTTCGGCTGTCGCGCGATGGCACGTGTATTGTTAGCGCCGGGCAACCCGTGGGGCCGCTCGTACCTGGATGCAGGCCCCTCCGCGGGCTGTGCCGCGCGCAAACGTCGCCCTGTTACGTGCAAAACAATTGCTTATATTATATCAGGTCGCGCGGCAAAAAACAATCCGCCCGCATCCCATCTACATCAGCGCTGAGCCGTTGATGACCAGCTGGAAGTGCAGCTTGAAGAACTCCGCGGCCCGGCGGCACAGCAGCATGCGCTCCAAAAAAATCTCGAAATAGTCCATCACCGCGCAGATCTCGGTGTCCACCTCCAGCGACAGGGTCAGCACGCGCTTTTCCACATCCAGCGAGGTGGTGGCCTTTTCCACCGCGTAGTTCACCCGGTCGTGGATATCGAAGCGGATGGTCTCGTTGTTGCGCACACGGCTGCGGCGCACGTCTGTCTTGTCGGCCAAAATCAGCGCCGCCGCTATCGAGTTCACCGGGCAGGCGGTGGGCTCGTCGTGGTTGCCAATCGCCGTCACCACGGCGGCCACGTCCCCCACCGGCATGCCCATGCGCGTCAAGATATCATAGGCGATGATGGCCCCGCTCTGGGCGTGGTCGGCCCGGTTCACCAGGTTCCCTATGTCGTGCATGTAGCCGGCGATGCGGGCCAGTTCTGCCTCGCGCTCGGAGTATCCCAGCTGCAGCAGCCATCGGCTGGCCAGGTCGGCACAGCGCATCACGTGGGCAAAGGCGTGCTCCGTGTAGCCCAGCGCCAGCAGCGATGCATCCGCCTGCCGGATGCAGGTCTTGATCTCTTCCGAATTCTTGACGTCCTCAAACGTAACGGTCTTCATAGCCACCCCTTCATCTGTTCCTCTTTTCGTGCCTTTGCTTTCGATTGTACCAAAAGCGGGTCGAATGTCAATCGCCCACGGCCCTTTTGCCAGCCGGCATGGCCCCTTCCCGACCACGCATGTAACATCGTTTGCCCGCCCCGTGCAATTTATCCAGAATCTTTTTCCGCCCATCTCCAAATCTGGCCACATTGCCCACATCATAAAGGATTTGTTTCACTCCGGGTAGAAGTGTTTCCCCTCACCGCCACCTGCCCAGCGCCGCAAAAATCATTGCGTATCTCCAATTTATTGTCGACACATCATTTTATTTTTGCCCTCCATCGCACCGCGCCGCGCGCTTGCATGCCCGTGTGAATTTTTGTATAATTACGTCTGTGTTTACCCTGCCGGCGCCCCATGGACCGCATCACTACGCTCTTATTTGGGGGTTGAAAACACCGGCTCCACCTCATCCAACTCTGCCGTTGGCCACAGGCAGCCAGCAGGCTTTTTATAGAAGTTGCATCTTTTATAACAGGTATCTCAAACAAGGTTCTCATGGTGTTCGTGTTTTACAAACAATACGAGGAGTGAAGGAAATTGACAAGTCTTTTGTTAGCTACAATAGCCACCAGCCTTTTGGCCCTCATCACGGCGCTCGGCCTGTCTATGTGGATCAAAAAGCAGGCGCCCGGCAACGAAAAGATGCGGGAGATCAGCGAGTATATCCGCGAAGGCGCCATGGCCTTTTTGATGCGTGAGTACCGCATTATTTTGATTTTCACCATTTTGCTGTTCCTGTTCTTGGGCCTGGCGGTGAACTGGCTCACCGCCATCGCTTTTTTGGTGGGCGCCGTGCTGTCGGTGCTGGCCGGGTTCTGCGGTATGGAGATCGCCACCCGGGCCAATGTGCGCACCGCGAATGCCGCTTTCACCTCCGGCGCCGGCCCGGCGCTTAAAATTGCCTTCCGCGGCGGCGCCGTCATGGGCATGTGCGTGGTGGGCTTCGGCATTCTGGGCCTGTCCGTGCTCATGCTGTTCCTCGGCATCGACCGCATGGAGGTCCTTACCGGCTACAGCCTCGGCGCCTCTGCCATCGCGCTGTTCGGCCGCGTGGGCGGCGGCATCTTCACCAAGGCGGCCGACATGGGCGCCGACCTGGTGGGCAAGGTGGAGGTGGGCATCCCCGAGGACGACCCCCGCAACCCCGCCGTCATCGCCGACAACGTGGGCGACAATGTGGGCGACGTGGCCGGCATGGGCAGTGATTTGTTCGAGTCCTACGTCGGGTCCATCATCTCCTGCCTGCTTTTGGCCGTCAGCATGAACGAGATAGACAACCAGGCCGGCATCATGTTCCCGCTCATCCTCACCGCCAGCGGCATCGCCGCCTCTATCCTGTCCATCTTCCTGGTGGGCATCAGCAAGGGCCGCCACCCGGCCCGCGCGTTGAACGTCGGCACCTATATCAGCACCGGCGTGGTGCTCATCGTCGCGTTCATCCTCAGCTATGTCCTGTTCGATTCCATCAACATGTTCATGGCCGTCATGGTGGGCGCCGTTGTGGGCGTGGCCATCGGCATGGTCACCGAGCGCTACACCTCCGACAGCTACAAGCCGGTGCGCGGCATCGCCAAGCAGGCCGAGACTGGCCCCGCCGTGGTGGTGGTGGACGGCTTCGCCGTTGGCATGTTCTCCACCGTTTGGCCCATTTTGCTCATCGCCGCCGCCATCCTCATCGCCTACTACTTTGCCGGCCTGTACGGCGTGGCCCTCAGCGCCGTGGGCATGCTGGCCTCGGTGGGCATGGTGGTCGCGGTGGACACCTATGGCCCCATCTCCGACAACGCCGGCGGCATTGCCCAAATGGCCGAGCTGCCCGAAGACGTGCGTGCCATCACCGACAAACTGGACAGCGTGGGCAACACCACCGCCGCCATCGGCAAAGGCTTTGCCATCGGCTCGGCGGCGCTCACCGCGCTGGCGCTGTTCGTCTCCTATGCGCAAATCGCCAAAATCAGCAGCATCGACCTGCTCACCACGCCGGTGGTCATCGGCATGTTCATCGGCAGCATGATGCCCTTCCTGTTCTCCTCACTCACTATCAAGTCTGTGGGGCGCGCCGCCTTCGACATGATCGAAGAGGTGCGCCGGCAGTTCCGTGAAAAGCCGGGCATCATGGAGGGCACCGACAAGCCGGACTATGCCCGCTGTGTGGACATCAGCACCGCTGCCGCCCTGCGCGAGATGCTGTTGCCCGGCATCCTTGCGGTGTTCGCGCCGCTGCTGGTGGGCTACTTCCTCGGCGTTGAGGCGCTGGGCGGCCTTTTGGGCGGCGCACTGGTCACCGGCGTCGTGCTGGCAATCACCATGTCCAACGCCGGCGGCGCGTGGGACAACGCCAAGAAGTACATCGAGGCCGGCAACTGCGGCGGCAAGGGCAGCAAAGCCCACGAGGCCGCCGTCATCGGCGACACCGTCGGCGACCCCTTCAAGGACACCGCCGGCCCCTCCATCAACATCCTCATCAAGCTCATGACCGTCGTCTCGCTGGTGTTCCTGCCGCTGCTTCTGTGATATTTTGCGGGTTGCCAAAAGATACGCTTGTAAACAACAGCCCCGGCATCCTTTATGGATGCCGGGGCTGTTTCATTGCCACTTTCAGAAACGGCCGGGCGCCTCTCTTCAGGCGCGCTGCGCCTTACTGATAGGTATCGTAGATCTGGCCGGCCCAGGCGCGGATCTCCTCGGGCGTGGGCAGCGGCTCTGGGATACGCTTCAACGACGGGTCGATCATCGTCAGTTCGACGATCTGGTCGGCCGTCACCTGCTCGCGGGTGAAGCCCATCTCTTTCAGCGACGGCAGCTTGATGGCCTTCAGCAGCTCGTGCACTTTCTTCTCGATCATCCCGGCGATCTCCGGCTCCGTCATGCCAGAGGTGACTTCGATGCCAACGCCTTTGGCCTGCTTTTGGATGTTGCCGGGCGAGTATTTGATGATGAAGCTGGGATAGGCCGCCATCGCATTCGCACAGGCGACGCCGTGCGGGATGCCCAGGGTGGCGCCCATGGCGTGGGCAATGCAGTGCCCGGCGTTCACGCCGCCAATGGTGAAGGCCACGCCCGCAAAGTTACTGGCCTGCATCATCTCCTGCCGCGCCGTTTTGTCCGCGTCGTTCACAGCCGCCGGCAGATACTTGCACACACGCTCCAGCGCGTTGATGGCCAGCACGTCCGAATAGGCGTTGTTGATTGCGGTATAGAAGCACTCGCTGGCGTGAGAGAACACGTCCATGCCGTTGCCCGCGGTGAGGCCCGGAGGGGCCGTATAGGTCAGCTCGGGGTCCAAAATGGCCAGTGACGCGCTCTCCAGCAGCACGAATTTGCGCTTTCTGTTGGACGTATCGGAGATAACGGCCACCGTGGTCGACTCGCTGCCCGTGCCCGACGTGGTGGGGATGGCCACCAGCGGCACGCCTTTCTCTTTCACGGCCACCCATTCGTATTTCGAGACCGGGGGCGGGTTGTTCAGCATCACGCTGATGCCCTTTGCGGTGTCGATGATGCTGCCGCCGCCAAAGGCCACCAAGCCGTCGCCGCCCATCTTGCGCAGCTGGTCAACGCCTTCCATCACACTGTAGTCGGGCGGGTCGGGCTGGCACTTGTTGTACACTTCATAGGCGATACCGGCATCTTCCAGGCTCTTCAAAAGCGCCTTGAAACCGTCCTGCTTTTCCATCACCTCGTCGGTAACCACCAATACCTTCTTCAGGCCCAGCAGGGTCTTTATTTCCTCACCCGTCTGTTTCACAGTTCCTTCCCCGAACACCACGGGGCTCGTCGCCAATCTGTACCTATACATCGTCTTCTCTCCTTTCGCATTCCCGGCTTTTCTCACTGTCAGCAACAAAGCCTTCCGCCAAGCATTGTACGCTGCCATTCTGGTTTTGCTGCCAATGTATACACTATAATACATAAACAATAATTTGTACAGTTGTTTTGAGTTTTTGGTTCGGTTTTTTTTGCTTGTTTCGCTTCGTGCGCTTGCCCGTCCGCCCGCATTGCTACGCATTTTTTGCCTGCCTCATCCGTTTTTGCCACCCTTTATCTCGTCTTTCCCCCGAAGATTTTGCACCCATGCGGCCAGCCCATGCGCCACCGTGCACGCCACCGCGAATGCTCTCGGCACTTATAATACGATATAAGAGTGTCGCGCACGGCAAGCCCCGCCCACACCTTGCACTTTCGTAAAAAAAAGGGCCACTGCTTTCGCAGTGGCCCTTTTTTGTTTTGCTCAAGCGCCTGATGCTTAGTAAGCGTTGTAGGTGTCTTCCAACAGTTGCAGCATCTCTTCCTTTGTTACCGGAGGCCCAGGCACAAAGCCCATGGTCATATCGCCCATGGCCTTTTCGGCCACGGTGTCGTTCTTCACCTGGTCCAGGCTGTACTCGCTCTTCAAAGAAGGGATCTTGATGGCTTTCATCAATTCCACAGTGGCCTTCTGCACTTTGTCGGCCACTTTCTCCGGGTCGTCCCCGTCGGCCACATCCAGGCCCATGGCCTGCGCCATCATGATGATGCGCTCGGGCGAGCGCGACCAGATGAACTTGGGATAGGCGGCCATGGCCTGCGCGCAGGCCACGCCGTGCGGGATGTGCAGCGTGGCGCCAACAGCATGGGCCACCGCATGGCCGATGTTGTTGCCGGAGTTGGTGAACGCAGTGCCTGCAAAGGTGCTGGCGATCATCATCTGGGCACGGGCCTCTTTGTTGCTGGGCTCGTTCACGGCGGTGGGCAGGTATTTCATCACGCGGCCCATGGCGTCCTTCGCCATCACGTCCGAGAAGGGGCTGTTGCCCTTGGAGAAAATGGCCTCGGTGGAGTGGGCGAACACGTCCATGCCGTTGCCGGCGGTGAGGCCGGCGGGCACGGTGTAGGTCAGCTCGGGGTCCAGAATGGCCCGGGAAACGGACTCCAGCAGGCAGATCTTCACGCCGCGCGCGCTGTCGGTGATGACTGCCACGGTGGTGGCTTCACTGCCGGTGCCGCTGGTGGTGGGCACGGCCAAAATCTTCACGCCGCGGGCCTTCTTCGGGTTCATTTCGTACTGGCTCACGGGCGGGGGGTTGTTCAGCATCACGTTGACCGCCTTGGCCGTGTCGATGATGCTGCCGCCGCCAAAGGCCATGATGCCGTCGGCGCCCGCTTTTTTCATCTCTTCCACAGCTTCCAGAATCAGCGTATCGGGCGGGTCGGAGACCACTTTGTCGAAAATGGTGTACTTAATCTCTTTGTCTTTGATGCTCTGGATGGCGGCCTCAAAACCGGGCTGCTGGGTCATCACGCCGTCCGTCACAATAAACACGTGCGAGGTCTTCATCCTCTTCAGCTCCGAGCCAACCTTTTTTACGGTGCCTTCGCCATACAGCACAGGCCCCATAATCGTATACATGCTCATTACTTCACTTCCTTTTTCTCTCTTTAAAACTTTTTTTGGCACAAATGCCATTTTTTGCCTTGCCTATCTATTATATCCAAAAAGAAATCATTTGTACAGTCCCTTTATGCGCCTCTTCTATACTTCCACAAACTGTCGGCCATAAGGGCCTCTCTTTTTAATTTCCTATCGCGATTTCTAAAGGGCTCAGCCCTGCCTTTTGGGGCGGCGCATCGCCCGCATCGCGTTCAAAATGGCCAGCACGCTCACGCCCACGTCGGCAAACACCGCCGCCCACATCGTGGCCATGCCCAGCGCGCCCAGCACCAGCACCACGGCCTTCACGCCCAGCGCAAACACGATGTTTTCCTTCACGATCGTCATCGTCTTGCGCCCGATCATCACCACGTCGGCCAGCTTTTCCGGCTCGTCCGTCATGATCACCACGTCGGCCGCCTCGATGGCCGCATCCGAGCCCAGCGCCCCCATGGCTACGCCCACGTCGGCCCGCGCCAGCACCGGCGCATCGTTCACGCCGTCGCCCACGAACACCAGCGTGCCCTTGCGCCCGGGCGCTTCCAGCATCGCCTCCACCTGCTCCACCTTTTGCTGTGGCAGCAGCTGGGTAACCACCTCGTCCAGGCCCACCGCGTCGGCCACGCGCCGGCCCACCGCGTCGGCGTCCCCGGTCAGCATCACCGTCTTGCGCACGCCCATCTCGCGCAGGCGTGCAACCGCCCGCTTCGCGTCGGGCTTCAGCACGTCCTCCACCAGCAGGCTGCCCTTCCAGCGGCCGTTTTCGGCAAGGTAGATCACTGTTCCAGCGGCGCCCGTCTCTTCAAAAGCGATGTCGTTCTCCCGCATCATGCGGGCGTTACCGGCCAGCACATCCGCGCCGTCTATCTTTGCATACACGCCGCGCCCGGCCACCTCGCCGGCGTCCTCCACGCGGGTGGGGTCTATCTCGCGGCCATAGGCCTGTACCACACTGCGTGCAATGGGGTGGGTGGAGTAGTTCTCCACATAGGCGGCCAGCTCCAGCAGCCGCGCTTCCTCTATTTCATGCGGCAAAATTTGGCTCACGGCAAAGCGCCCCTCGGTCAGCGTGCCCGTCTTGTCGAACACCACGGTCTCCACCTTGGCCAGGGCCTCCAGGTAGTTGCCGCCCTTCACCAGCACGCCCCCGCGCGAGGCCCCGCCGATGCCGCCAAAAAAGCTGAGCGGCACCGAGATGACCAGCGCACACGGGCAGGAGATGACCAAAAAAGTCAGCGCGCGGTACACCCAATCTCCAAAAGGCTGGCCCAGCACCAGCGGCGGCACAATGGCCAGGGCCAGCGCCGCAAAGCACACCGCCGGGGTGTACCACCGGGCAAAGCGGGTGATGAAATTCTCCGCCTTCGCCTTCTTGCTGCCAGAGTTCTCCACCAGATCCAAAATGCGCGCCACGGTGGACTCGCTGTACGGGCGGCTCACCTGCACCAGCAAAACGCCCTGCAGGTTGATGCACCCGCTGATCACCTCTTCGCCCACGGCCACGTCCCGGGGCGCCGCCTCGCCGGTGAGTGCCGAGGTGTCCAGCGCCGAGGCGCCCTCCTGCACCACGCCGTCCAGCGGCACGCGCTCGCCCGGCCGCACCACGATCAAGCTGCCTGCCGCCACCTCCTGTGGGTCCATCTGCAGCAAACTGCCGTCCGCCTGCTGCACGTTGGCATGGTCCGGCCTTATGTCCATCAGGTCCGCTATCGAACGGCGGCTGCGGTCTACCGCGTAACTTTGGAACCACTCGCCCACCTGATAGAACAGCATCACGCCCACGGCCTCGGCGTATTCGCCCAAGATCATGGCGCCCACCGTGGCCACGGTCATCAAAAAATTCTCGTCAAAAACCTGCCCGCGCAGAATGTTCCGCACCGAGCGCCAGATGATGTCCCAGCCGATGACTGCATAGCCCGCCAGCAGCACCAGCATTCGGGGCCAGTCGTGCGGCAGCAGCAGCCCCGCCACAAAAATGACCATCGCCACCAAAATGCGCGCCAGCGTGCGGCGCTGCTTTCGGCTCACGCGGGCAAAAAAGCCCTCGCGTTCACGCATGGCACCCGCCTTGCCCAGCGTGTTCACCGCTTTTGCCTTTTCCACTACACCAGCACCCGCACGTCCGGCGCTATCTTCTTCATCGCCTTCTGCGCCTTTTTCAGCGCCGTGTCAAACTGCGCGTCGCTGGCCTGAAATACCATGCTCTGGCGCATAAAATTGATGCTAACATCCTCCACGCCTTCAATTTTTCGCACCGCCTGTTCCATTTTTGCAGCGCAGTTTGCGCAGCCCAGTTCCTCCAACATAAACGTCTTTTTCACTGTTCTCCTCCTATTTTTCAGGCAATCACATCGATGAATACGATTAAATGATTGCTTAATCTTTAAATACACTATACCGCTTCCGACATGTTTTGTCAACATTTTTCTTGGCGATCCATGCTATAATCCTTATAGAAAATCAATCACTGCTTTCGAAAGGATGATCCCCTCATGAGCGACTTTTTGGCCCTTGCCGAAAAACGGCGCAGTGTCTATTCCCTTTCACAAGAGGCGTCTATTTCCGACGCCCAGCTAACCGAGCTTTTGCGCGCGCTCATCGCCGCCATGCCCACTGCGTACAACATGCAGAGCACCCGGCTGGTGCTGCTTACCCAAAATGCCCACCAAAAGCTGTGGTCCATCGTGCTGGAAACCCTGCGCCAGCGCATCGCCGCGGAGAAATTTGCCTCTACCGAAAAGAAGATAGCGGGCTTTGCCGCCGCACACGGCAGCCTTTTGTTTTTCGACGACAGCGCCGTCACCCAGCAATTCATGAAGGACAACCCCCGCTATGCCGAAAACTTCGAGCCCTGGGCCCTGCAGCAAAACGGCATGCTTCAGTTTGCCGCATGGTCCCTTCTGGCAGAGCAGGGCATGGGCGCCTCTTTGCAGCACTACAACCCCATCATCGACGACGAGGTGAAAAGCACGTTCTGCCTGCCTGCCAGCTGGACACTTTTGGCACAGATGCCCTTCGGCGCGGCCACGGCTGCCCCCGACCCCAAAGACATCGCCCCTGTTGACACACGCTTCAGATCCTTCAACAGTTAGCCTCCATTTGCTCGCTTTCGCCGCACGTAACCACCCAGCGGGGCACGGAAACAGCGGCCCTGCGGCGGTCGGCATCCCAGCTTTATAGTTCCAGCCTACGCCCCGCCATAAACTGGCCGCTTCCCCTGTTTGCCTTGCACATCACGGGGTCGCGGCCTTTTCATCTCTCTCGCTTTCAAACAAGCACACACGATACACTCTGTTTACAATTTTGTCATTTTCGTATCCGTCAAAGCTATGCTATAATTTGCGTACATGGCATCGGGCAAAGGAGGTGGCTTCATGTCCCGTGGCATCGGCGTCTCCGCCGGCATCGGCCTGGCACAGGCCCGGTTGTGGAACAACCACATCACGTTCGATTATGTGCCCCGCAAGTCCTCCCAGCCGGCCGATGAGCTGTCTCGCTTTGAGGCGGCGCGCCAGGATATCTTGGACAAGACCCTTGTTTTGCGCAACCGCACGGCCCTGCGCTACGGCGACAGCCAGGCCGTCATTTTCGACGCCTACCACCTCATTTTGAACGACCACGACGGCTTGGTGGCCCCGCTGCGCGAGCTCATCAACCAGCATCAATACTCGGCCGAATACGCCATCTACTCCAAGTTCAACGACCTCGCCCACCAGTTCTCCCAGTTTGAAAGCGAGTATTTCCGCCAGCGGGTCGAGGACATCGTCGGCCTGCGCGACGCGCTTTTGCAGCAGCTGGAAGGCGTGAAGCTGGCCGACCTCTCCCACCTCGACCGCCCCACCATCCTTGTGGCCTCCGCCCTCACCCCGGCCGAGATTGCCAACATCGATACCTCCCGCCTGGCGGGCGTCATCTGCGAGAGCGGCGCCTACTCCAGCCACACCAGCATCATCGCGCGCACCCTTGGCATCCCCATGGTGGTGGGGTTGGCCGGCATTTTGGCCGACATTTGCGACGGCGATTTGGTGGCGCTGGATGGCGAGACCGGCGAGATATGGCTGGAGCCCGACCAAAGTGCGTTGGCCGCCATCCATCGCCGTGGCGATGAGATCGCCCTGCGCGAGGCCTCCGTGCAAACTTACCGCGGCCGCCCCACCATCAGCACCGACGGCCGCCGCATCGAGCTGTCTGCCAACGTGGGCCAGCTGGAGGAAGTGGCCCCGGCCCTTACCTCCGACGCCGAGTCCGTCGGGCTGTTCCGCACCGAGCTGCTTCATCTCAGCTTCCCCAACATGCCCACCGAGGAAGAGCAGTTTGGCGTGTATCGCACCCTGCTGGAGAGAATGGGCGGCAAGGCCGTCACCGTGCGCACCTTCGACGACGGCGGCAACACGCCCACCCTGCCCATCAAGACCCGGCCCGAGCCGAACCCGGCGCTGGGCTACCGCGGCATCCGCATGAGCCTTGGCCGCCCCAGCTTTTTCCGCACCCAGCTGCGTGCGCTTTTGCGCGCCTCCGCCTACGGCAACCTCAAGATCATGTTCCCCATGGTCTCCACGCTGGACGAGCTGAGCGACGCACTGAATGCGCTGCAACAAATCAAAAACGAGCTGCGGCGCGAAGACATCCCCTTCGATGAAAAGATACCGGTCGGGGTCGACATCGAGGTGCCCGCCGCCGCGCTGCTGGCCGAGGCCATCGCCCCCCAGGTGGACTTCCTCAGCATCGGCATCAACGACCTCATCCAGTTCACCCTTGCCATCGACCGCAACAACCTCGACGTCTCCCACCTGTACAACCCTTACCATCCGGCCGTGCTGCGCCTGGTGCGCAGCACCATCGACGCCGCCCACGCCAACGCCATCCCTTGTGTTTTGTGCGGCGAGATCCCCGGGCAAGACCAGATACTTCCCCTGATGCTGGGCCTTGGCATCGACGGTTTCTCCACCACGCCCAGCCTTATTTTGCCGGCCCGCCGGGTACTGAACAGCTGCAACTACACTGAGTGCCGCGCCCTGGCCGACGAAGTGCTGAAGCTGGGTAGCTCCGCCGATGTCTACAAGCGGCTCAATCAGCACCAGCAGGCCTCGTGACAAACCCCTATGCCCTTGTGCAAATAAAAAACATCCTTGTGCCCTTTTGGCGCGAGGATGTTTTTTATTTGGTTCATCACGCTCTTACAGCTTTTTCGCATAACGGCCGATGATGCCCAGCAGCAGTTCCACCACCCGGTCCATCTCCTCTGCCGTAACGCATTCGTTGGGCCCGTGGGCATAGCGCCCACCCGTGCCAAGGTTTGGACACGGCAGGCCCATGAAGGACAGCTGGCTGCCGTCTGTGCCGCCGCGTATCGGCGCCACCACCGGCTCCAGGCCCATCGTCCGCAGGGCCGCTTCGGCATTCTCCACCAGGTGGAAATGCTGTTCGATCACCTCGCGCATGTTGTAGTAGCTGTCTTCCATCTCCAGGTGCACACAGCCCGCGCCATAGTACGCCTGCAGCTCAGCCGCCGCCTGCCGCATACGCTCTTTCCGCGCCTCAAAACCGGCGCGGTCGTGGTCGCGTATCAGGTAGGCGCTGCGGGCCTTGCCCACCGTGCCCTCCATGCGCACCAGGTGGAAAAACCCTTCGCGCCCTTCGGTGTACTCCGGCCGCTCCCGCTTTGGCAGCAGCCCGTCGTAAGCCATGGCCAGCTGCGTCGCATTCACCATAATGCCCTTCGCTTCGCCCGGGTGCACTTCCACGCCTGTAAAATGCAACTGGGCCGTCGCCGCGTTGAAGTTCTCGTACTCTATTTCCTCCACCGCGCCGCCGTCCACTGTGTAGGCAAACTGCGCGCCGAAGCCGGCCACGTCAAAGCCCTCGGGCCCGCGCCCTATCTCCTCGTCCGGCGTGAAGGCGATGCACAACTTGCCGTGAGGCACCGCGCCGCACAGCACCTGCTCGCACGCCGTCATTATCTCTGCGATGCCCGCCTTGTCGTCGGCGCCCAGCAGCGTGCCACCGCTGGCGGTGATCAACGTCTGCCCCCGCAGCTTCTTCAGCGCCGGGAACCTCTCGGCGCTTATCACCGAGCCGTCCGGCAGCCGCACATCGGCGCCGTCGTAGTTCGGGTGTAGCAGCGGGCGCACCCCGGCGCCGCATGCGTCGGGCGAGGTATCGAGATGCGCGATGAGCCCCAGCGCCGGGGCGCCCTCGCACCCCGGCGTGGCCGCGATGCTGCCATACACATAGCAGTGCGCATCCACCCGGGCGTCTGCAATGCCCAACGCGTGCATCTCCTCCACCAGCCGCCTGGCCAAATCGAACTGCCTGGCTGTGGAGGGCCGCACGTCTGCGTTTTCAGGGTCCGAGGCCGTGCCCACCTGCACATAGCCCATAAAGCGTTCGTATGCCCGCATCACGTCACCACTGTCTTTCTTCAATCGCGCAAAAAGCCTATTTGACGTTCAGCGGCTTCAGTATCATCATGTCGCTGGCCTGCGCGGCATACTCACGTATCTTGGCGATGTTGTCCACAAAGTGCGGCTGCTCGGAATGCCGCGCCAGAAACGCCTTGTCTTCCCACTGCTCTATCAGCACCAGGTGCCCCGGCTCGCGCCCGTGCACATACAGCTCGTACGCCAGGTTGCCCTCTTCGGCCCGGCTGCCCGCCACCAGCGCGTCGAAATAGGGCATCACTTTTTCCACATCTTCGGGCTTGAAATACTGGTTGGCCACGATACGGATCATTTTGCCACCTCCATATTGTCGTCTTTATTCAGTGCCTGTGTTCCCACTCTAGCAGCCCGGCGGGGCCTTGTCAACGCGGGCTGGCGCCCGCCGCGCCGCCAAAACATTGGAAAACCACCAAAGAATGTGCTACAATGTTCCCGAGATATGCCCGGCGGCCCTGTCCATATTGATAATCACAACCGCATCACAGGCGGCGGTCGGCCGTTTTCATGCCCAAAAACCAGGAGGCATCCCATGCACAGCTTCAGCGGAAAAACCCTGCTCATCACCGGCGGCACCGGCAGCTTTGGCAACACCGTACTCAAAACCTTTCTCTCCTCCGACATCGGCGAGATACGCATCTTCAGCCGGGACGAAAAAAAGCAGGACGACATGCGCCAGCGCCTGGCCAACGACAAGCTGAAATTCTACATTGGCGACGTGCGCAACCCCGACGCCTTGCGCGGGGCCATGGCCGGGGTGGACTATGTGTTCCACGCGGCCGCCCTGAAGCAGGTGCCCAGCTGCGAGTTCTTCCCCATGGAGGCGGTGCTGACGAACGTGATGGGCACCGACCACGTGCTGGCCGCGGCGGCCGACGCCGGCGTGCAGCGGGTGGTCTGCCTCTCCACCGACAAGGCCGCCTACCCCATCAACGCCATGGGCATCAGCAAGGCCATGATGGAAAAGGTGAGCACGGCGCGCGCGCGCACCGCCAGCCGCCAGGGCACCACCATCTGCTGCACCCGCTATGGCAACGTGATGGCTTCGCGCGGCAGCGTCATCCCGCTTTTCATCCAGCAAATAAAGGCCGGCAAGCCCATCACCGTCACCGACCCTGCTATGACACGCTACCTGATGAACCTGGACGAGGCGGTGGCTCTGGTGGTGTTCGCCTTCGAAAACGGCGCCGCGGGCGACTTGTTCGTGCAAAAAAGCCCCGCGTCCACCATAGGCGATTTGGCCCTTGCCCTGCAGCGCCTGTTTGGCGACACCGGCCTGCAGGTCATCGGCAGCCGCCACGGCGAAAAGCTGTACGAGACGCTGCTCACCAGCGAGGAGCGCATCCACAGCGAGGACTTGGGCGGCTATTTCCGCGTGCCGGCCGACACGCGCGACTTGAACTACGACAAATACTTTGTGCAGGGCACCGCGCTGCCCGCCCAGCCCGAGCCCTACACCAGCCACAACACCCGCCGCCTTTCGGTAAACGAGGTGGTGGAGAAGCTGCTGGAATTGGACGTTGTGAAAGAGGAGTTGAACGCGCTTGGATAAACACGAGGCCACCGCGCCCGCCCTGCCGCCAGACGCGCCCCTGCTCATCACCGGGGCGTCCGGTTTCATGGGCCGCAACCTGGCGGCCACACTGGCCGCGGGCGGCCACAAGAACCTGCTGCTTTTCGACATGGACGCCGCGCCCGGCGCCCTGGAGGCCTACGCCGAAAAAGCCGCCTTCGTCTTTCACCTAGCCGGCGTGAACCGCCCGCAGGACCCCGCCGAGTTCCAAAGCGGCAACGTGGACCTCACCCGGCGGCTGCTGGACGCCCTGCGCGCCGCCGGCAGCAAGGCGCCCGTGCTGCTGTCCTCCAGCGCACAGGCCGGCAACGGCACCAGCTATGCCGCCAGCAAGGAGGCCGCCGAGGCCGCCGTTTTCGCCCATGCGCAAACCAACGACAGCCCCGTTTTCGTGTACCGGCTGCCGGGCGTGTTTGGCAAGTGGAGCCGCCCCAACTACAACAGCGTGGTGGCCACCTTCTGCCACAACATCGCCCGTGGCCTGCCCATCGAGGTGCGCGACCCGGCCTTCTCCTTCCCGCTGTGCTACATCGACGACGTGGTGAGCAACTTCATCGCCCGCATGCAGCGCGCCCTCGCCCAGCCGCCGGCCGCCACACTGGAGGAAAAGCTGCACGGCATCGAGCCGCGCTACGAGGTCACCCTGGGCTGGCTGGCCGGGCTCATCCGCAGCTTCGCCGCCACCCGGGAGAATCTGGCCATTCCCGACATGGCCGACGACATCACCCGCAAGCTGTGGGCCACCTATCTCTCCTTTGTCCCGGAAGAGGCCCAGGCCTATCCCCTGAAACCCAATGTGGACGAACGCGGCAGTTTCACCGAGTTCATCCGCACGCACGACCGCGGGCAGGTCAGCATCAATGTGGCCAGGCCCGGCGTGGTGAAGGGCAACCACTGGCACAACACCAAGAACGAGAAATTCTTGGTGGTCAGCGGCGCCGCCGTCATCCGCATTCGTAAAATAGGCGAAGCCGCGGTTACCGAATACCCGGTTTCCGGCGGCCAGCCACAGGTGGTGGACATCTGCCCCGGCTTCACCCACCACATCGAAAACACCGGCACGGGCGATCTTGTCACCGTGATGTGGGCCAGCGAACCCTTCGACGCGGACAACCCCGACACGTACTTTGAAGAGGTGTGACGCCATGCCAAAACTGAAGCTGATGACCATTGTGGGCACCCGGCCGGAGATCATCCGCCTG
>JBFXKS010000010.1:0-15785 GCA_050173515.1 Oscillospiraceae bacterium
TATCTCTTTGACCACCTGCTTGCCCGCCAACGCCTTCTGCACCGTGGGCAGCTGCCGTGCGGCCTCAAACGCCGCCTGCTGCTGGGCGGCTATCTCGGCGCCAAAATGGTTGTTGGCCCATATCTCCTCGGTGATGTGGGGTGCAAAGGGGTTCAGCAGCTGCAAGAGCACCTTGTATTCGCCGTGGGTGGCCCCCCCGGCGGCCACCAAATCGTTCAGCAGGCTCATCATGGCCGCGATGGCCGTGTTGTGCTTGAGGTGCTCGATGTCACTGCCCACCTTTTTGATGGTGCGGTGGACGGTGCCCACCAGCGCCGGCCGGATGCCCTCGTCGTCCACCAGCGTCTCCTGCAGGGCCCACACACGCTCCAAAAAGCGGCGGCTGCCCTTGATGGACGCGGTGTTCCACGGGGCGGTCTTCTCAAAGTCACCGATGAACATCTCGTACACGCGCATGGTGTCGGCGCCGAACTCGGCCACCACGTCGTCCGGGTTCACCACGTTGCCGCGGCTCTTGCTCATCTTCTGGCCGTCCTCGCCCAAAATCATGCCGTGGCTGGTGCGTTTCAGGTAGGGCTCGGGGCCCTTCACCACGCCGATGTCGTACAGGAATTTGTGCCAGAAGCGGCTGTACAGCATGTGCAGCGTGGTGTGCTCCATGCCGCCGTTGTACCAGTCCACCGGCATCCAGTAGTCCAGGGCCTCTTCGCTGGCCAGCGCCTCGGCGTTGTGGGGGTCGCAGTAGCGCAGGAAGTACCAGGAGGAGCCCGCCCATTGGGGCATGGTGTCGGTCTCGCGCTGGGCCGCGCCGCCACACTGCGGGCAGGTGGTGTTCACCCATTCGGCGTGGCGCGCCAGGGGGCTGTCTCCCTCGCCGGTGGGCTCAAAGTCCTCGATAAAGGGCAGCTCCAGGGGCAGCTGGTCCTCCGGCAGGGGCACCCAGCCACATTTTTCACAGTGCACCATGGGAATGGGCTCACCCCAGTAGCGCTGGCGGCTGAACACCCAGTCGCGCAGCTTGTAGTTGGTGCGGGCGGCGCCCTTGTCGTTGCGCATCAGCCAGTCGGTGATGGCCTTTTTGGCCTCGGCCACGCCCAGGCCGTTCAAAAAGCCGCTGTTCACCAGCGTGCCGCTCTCGATGTCGGTGTAGGCGGCCGCGTCGATGTTGCCGCCGGCCACCACCTCAACGATGGGCAGGCCGAACTTGCGGGCAAAGGCCCAGTCGCGCTCATCGTGGCCGGGCACCGCCATGATGGCGCCTGTGCCGTAGCTGGCCAGCACATAGTCGGAGATATAGATGGGGATGCGCTTGCCGGTGGCCGGGTTGATGGCCTCCACGCCGTCCAGGCGCACGCCCGTCTTCTCTTTATCTTTCGAGAGCTCGGTGCGCTCGAAGTCGCTCTTGTGGGCGGCGGTGTCCTGGTAGGCGGCTATCTCATCGCCGTTTTTCAAAAGCGGCGCCCATTTTTCCAGATAGGCGTGCTCGGGGCTCATCACCATGTAGGTGGCGCCGAACACGGTGTCGGGCCGGGTGGTGTACACCACCATGTCGTCGCCGGCGCTGGTGCCGAATATGATGTCGGCGCCGTGGCTGCGGCCGATCCAGTTCTTCTGGCTGGTGGCCACGCGCTCGATGTAATCCAGCCCGTCCAGGTCGTCGATGAGGCGGCCGGCGTACTCGGTGATCTTCAGCATCCACTGGCTTTTCACCTTGCGCACTACGTCGCCGCCGCAGCGCTCGCACGCGCCGTTCACCACCTCTTCGTTGGCCAGCACCACCTTGCAGGAGGTGCACCAGTTCACGGCCATCTCCTTTTTATAGGCCAGGCCTTTTTTGTACAGCTGCAAAAAGATCCACTGGGTCCACTTGTAGTAGGCGGGGTCGGTGGTGTCCACCTCGCGCTCCCAGTCGAAGCTGATGCCCAGCGCCTGTATCTGCGCGCGGAAGCGGCCGATGTTGTCGCGCATGACGATGGCCGGGTGGATGTGGTTTTTCAGTGCGAAGTTCTCGGTGGGCAAGCCAAAGGCGTCCCAGCCGATGGGATAGAGCACGTTTTGGCCCTCCATGCGGCGCTTGCGCACCACCACGTCCAGCGCGGTGTAGGGCCGCGGGTGGCCCACATGCAGGCCCTGCGCACTGGGGTAGGGAAACTCCACCAGCGCGTAGAACTTGGGCTTGTCGCCGCCGTTCTGCGCGGAAAAGGTCTTGTGCTCCAGCCAGTGCTTCTGCCAGCGGGGCTCTATTTGCTTGGGGTCGTACTGCGTCAAAATACCACATCCATTTCTCTTCTGCTGCCCGGCGGCAGCGCGGGGTTACAAAGTCAGCTGGCTAATCCAGGTCTATCTCCACCGTCTCGGCGTCGGCCCACATGCGCTCCAGCGCGTAGAACTCGCGCTGCTCGGGGTAGAAGATGTGCACCACCACGGCGCCATAGTCCAGCAGCACCCAGCTGCGCGTTTTGGCGCCCTCGATGCGCAGCGGCTGCACGCCCGCCTGCCCCAGCTGGAAGTCCACCTCGTCGGTGAGCGCGCCCACCTGCGTGCTGCTGGAGCCGGAGGCGATGACGAAATAGTCGGCCAGCACCGTGAGGTCCTCCACCTTCAGCAGCTTGATGTCCTGCGCTTTTTTGTTGTCCAGAATGCCCACGATCTTTTTGGCCAGTTCCAATGCTTCCATCTATGGCTCCTTCACCTTGCTATTTGCAGTCTGGCGGTTTCACTCCGCCTTGGGTTCCACATCCACGTCACCGCCGCCCTCGGGCGCCTGCACGTCGGTCATCACCTGCACGTTGGGCGGGTACAGCGTGGCGCCGGCCGGGATATCCACCACCGGCAGGCCCAGCGCCTCGGCCGCCACCGGCTTGTCCGGCGCGCGGAAGTAGCTGTTCAAAAGCTGCGCAAGGCCGGGGTCCTCCTCGGTGCCGCGGCCCTGCACGTCGATGAAATAGAGGCTGCGGCCGCGGCCGGCGGGGTCCATGTCCGGGCCGGTGGCGCCCGGCGCCTTGCAAAACAGCACGCGCTCGGCCGAGAGCCCCAGCGCCGAAAAGCAGAGGTCGAAGATGTCGGTGAGGGCGATGTCGGTGTTGCAGTAGTGCTCCACCACCGGCAGCAGGTTCACGATGTCGCCGGGCGTGAGGTTCAGAAAACGGCGGAACAGCGCCGAGTAAAAATGGCGCTGGTTGTCCAGCCGGTCGATGTCGGCGCGCTCGAAGCCGGCGCCCGAGCGGTTTCGCACGAAGAACTCTGCGGCGTCGCCGTCCAGCCAGCGCCAGCCCTGCTCAAGATAGCTGCCGTTGTAGGACATGTCGCGCGGGACATAGACCTTGATGCCGCCGAAGGTGTTCACGATGGCCTTCATCGCGTCCATGTCCATGGAGATGTAATGGTCCACCGGCAGCTGGAACTGCTGCTCGATGGCGTCGGCCAGGTTGTTGATGGGGTTTTCCTTGTCCTCGCCGCTCACCAGCAGGGCATTGATCTTGCCGGTGCCGCCGGTGGGCAGCGCCTCGCCCACATAGGTGTCCCGCGGAATCTGCAGCAGGTTCATCTGGTTGTTTTTCAAATCATACCGGGCGTAGAGGATCATGTCTGTGAGGCCGAGGCCCTCGCCATAGCTGCGGCCCTCCTCATAGTCGATGCCCACGATGAGCAGGTGGACGACCTCTTTTTTGTTGTAGTCCTTGGGCACATACTTGCCGCTTGGGGTGCGGATGCCCAGCGCCCCCGGCTCGAACACGCCGTCGAGGTAACGGTAGCCCAAAAAGAGCACGGCGGCCAAAATGGCCAGCACCAGCCCCAGCGCGATGAGCACCTTGGGCCAGGCGCGGCGTTTTTTTGCCAGCACCGGCGCCGGCGGCAGGAAGGGGTCGTCATCCGGCAGGGCGCTGGCCTGTGGGGCCGAAGACGCGCGCCGGATGCGCCCGGAGTTATAGCTGTGTCTGTCCTTTGCCAAAAAATCACGCTTTCTAAAGGATTACCGCAAGGTGGGGCCGCGGCCCCGGTGTTCTTTCACACCTTGAGTAATAAAACGGGGCCCGCGCCAAAAAACTTTCATCGGCGCGGGGCCCAAATGCGCAAGAAACGCGCAAGAAAGTCAATAAACCGGACACATCAGTCGCCCTCGGTGGCCTGTATCTCCGACATGGAGCGCACGCTGGCCTCGGCCTTGCCCACCACCGGGTCCACCGGCAGGGTGTAGATGTCCAGCTCGTCCACTGAAAGGCTGTGGCCCTCCGGCCGGAAGTATTCGTTCAGCAGGTCGGCCGTCTCGTCCGGCACCAGCGCCACCAGCTGCTCGTCGCCATACCACGCGCCGGTGACCGGCGGGCGCACAAAGACGATGTCCTGCCCTTGCACACCCAGCGCCTTCTGGGCAAGGCCGCCTATCTCCAGCGGCGAGATGCCGCCCACCTTCACCCGGTACAGCAGCACCTTCATCCACATCAGCAAATCGCTGGGGGCCAACTGTTTGAACTCGCGGAAGAGCGCCGAGTAGAAATACTGCTGGGTCTGCAGGCGGGAGACGTCCTGGTCGGCGTAGTTGCGGTTGCGCAAAAAGAAGTCGGCCTCGCTGCCGGTGAAGGCGCGCCAGCCCTTCTCCAGCACCTGGCCCGGGTAGTCCGGGTGCTCGATGTCGCCGGGGACATACACCAAAAACTCGCCGGTGGCGTTGACGATGTCGATGATCTCCTTGACGCCGTCCATGTCGATGGTGATATAGAAATCGGTGGGCAGGCCCAGCTGGTCGTACAGCACGTCGGCCAGCGCGGCCATGCGGTTATTGGTGTCCTCCGCATTGCGGTACAGGGAATTGATCTTCACGCTGTTGCCGGTGGAGAGATGGTCGCCCACATAGGTGTCGCGCGGTATCTGCAGCAGGTGCGGCACGTTTTTCTCGGTGTCGTACATCAAATACAGGATGAGGTCGGTGTTGCCGATCTTGTCCTCGGTGAGAAAGCTGTCGCCGGTGGGCGCGTCGTAGTCGATGCCGCAGATGAGCCCGCAGATGATGTTTTTGCCGGTGTACTCGGGAATGGTCTCGGTCTTGTTCTCGGGCAGCAGCTCGCCCGCCTCGGTCTTTTCGCCGCTTATCTGGTTGGCCAGCAGGGTGTAGCCGGTGAACAGCCCGCCCGCGATGACCAGCACCAAACACAGGCAGACGATGGCCACGATGCGCCCGCGGCGCCTCTTTTTAGGCGGCTTTTTGGGCGCGGCAGGGCGCCGGGCTGCGGGTGTGTGCACCGGAGGACGGTTCGCTGGCGGGCGCGTGGTGCCGCCGGCACGGTATACCTGGCGCACGGGCGCCGGGCGCGAGGTGGCGCTGCCGTCCGCCTTGTGCGGCCTTGCATCCTGGTCGTACAAAGGCTTTTGGGGCCGCGAGGACGGCCCGTGCCCAGATTGCTGTTGGCTCAAGTGTTCGCCTCCATATGCCGGAAATGGCCTTGTCAGCCACCGCCCCTGAGGGCGCGCAGCGCGTAGAGTGTCTCTTCGTCCAGCGGTTTATTGGTGCGCTTCAGGAATGCGATGTTCTCTTCCAAAACCGCGGCCACCACGGCGTCCAAATCTGTCTCGGCCAGCTTGCGCAGGCGGTCTACGCCGGGGTAGTCGCGCTCGGCGCTGATGGCGTCGGCCACAAAGATCACCTTGTCCAAAAGGGACATGCCCGCCTTGCCGGTGGTGTGGCAGGCGATGGCGCTCAGCACCGCTTCGTCGGCCACGCCCAGCACCTGTTTGGCGTAAATGGCGCCACAGGGCCCGTGCCACACCGGCTGCGGCCGCTCGGCGGTGGACCCCGCCATTATAGCATCTTGCCCCATCAACTGCAACAAGTCTTCGCGGCTGTACTCCTTCACAATATCGTGCAGCCAGGCGGCCAGTTCGGCCTGTTGCACATCGGCGCCGAAGCGCAGGGCCAGCGTGCGCGCCGCGCGGCAGACGTTTTGGGTGTGGCGGTAGCGTTTGGGCGAAAGCTGCTGTTTGGCCAGCTGTTGCGCCTGCTCTACGGTCATGGTGGCCTCCAGTGCTGGTGGGCTTTCAGGTGCCATATAAATGATGCGCACGGATGACGGCGGCGGCGGCCGGCGGGATGAGGGCCCAGACGTCGCGGCCGGCGGCCAGCGCGCTGCGGATGGCGCTGGACGAGGCGGGCACCACCGGCCCCGGTGCCATGAGCACGCGCCCGCCCTGCTGCGCCAGTGCCTTGGCCGCTTTGTCCAGCGCGGCCTGCTCTGCGCCGGTGCGCGCCTGCACCACCAGTGTGGCCAGGTCCAGCAGCGCGCGGTAGCGGTGCCAGGTGGTGAAGCTGAGCAGCATGTCTCCGCCAATGGAAAGGTAAAACTGCGCGGTAGGCCACTGTGTGCGCAGCGCCTGTACCGTGTCCACCGTATAGCTGCGGCCGCCCCGTTCCATCTCGATGGCGCTGACCTTCAGCGCCGGAAACAACGGCTCAAAGCAGGCGCACATCTGCGCGCGCAGGGCGGCGGGCGTTTCGCTGGCCCGCTTGTGGGGCGCCGTGCCGGACGGGATGACCAGCACACGGGCCGGCCTCACGGCGGCAATGGCGTTTTGCAGCAGGTTCACATGGCCCTGGTGCGGCGGGTCGAAGCTGCCGCCAAACAGCAGCACTTTTTCCTGCGCAGGGCTTTTGTCCCCGCTCATTTCAGCAGTTTTTCGTAGGCGCTGTCTTTTTTCTTTTTTAAAAACAGCACCACGGTGCGCCCGATCACATGCACCACCTCGCCGCCGGTGGCCTCGGCCAGCACCTCTGCCGCCTCGCGCGCGGTGGCCGGGCACGTCTCCAGCAGGCGCAGCTTCACAAGCTCGCGCTTTTTCAGGCAGTCCACCGTGGCGCTGACCACGGTGGGCTCCACGCCCGCTTTGCCTATTTGGAACACGGGCGCAAGGCCGTTGGCGGCGCCGCGCAGGGCGGCGCGTTGTTTGCTGGTGAGCATGGCATTCTCCTTCATTCGGTGGCGTTTGCGGCCAAAAAGGCCGGCAGCTGCGCCGCAAAGGCGGCCAGCGCCCGCGCCCGGTGGCTGACGGCGTCCTTCTCGGCGGCGCTCATCTGGGCAAAGCTGCTACCGCCCACGTAAAACAGCGGGTCGTAGCCAAAGCCGTTTTCGCCCTGCGGCGCAAAGCCGATGGTGCCCGGGCAATGGCCCTCGGTTTCCAGCTGTGCGCCACTGGGCAGCACCAGCGCGATGGCCGAGGTGAAGCGGGCTGTGCGGTGCTCGGCGGGCACGTCTTTCAAAAGGCGCAGCAGCTTTTCGTTGTTGGCGGCGTCGGTGGCATGGGGCCCGGCGAAGCGGGCGCTGTACACGCCCGGCGCGCCGGCCAGCGCGTCCACTTCAAGGCCCGAGTCGTCCGCGATGGCGGGCAGGCCCGCCACCGCACAGGTGGCCGACGCCTTGATGGCCGCATTCTCGGCAAAGGTGGCGCCGGTCTCCTCCGGCTCGATACAGAGGCCCGCATCGGCCAGGCTTTTCACGGTGTGGCCCTGGCTTTCCAGGATGCGGCGCATCTCGGCCAGCTTGTGGGCATTGTTGGTGGCGGCCAAAAACTCCATGTGCCTCAGTCCTCCCCTGCCGCGTCGTCGCCGTTTTGCCCCAGGAACAGCGCGTCGGCAAAGGCGGCCGCGTCGAAGGGCATCAAATCGTCGATGCCCTCGCCCACGCCCACGAAGCGCACCGGCAGCCCCAGCTTCTGCTTGATGCTGATGACGGCGCCGCCCTTTGCGGTGCCGTCCAGCTTGGTGAGGATGATGCCGGTGGCCCCGGCGGCCTCGATGAACTCCCGCGCCTGGCTGATGGCGTTCTGCCCGGTGACGGCGTCCAGCACCAGCAGGGTCTCCAGCTGGGCTTCGGGGTTGGCCTTGTGCACCGCGCGGGTGATTTTGGACAGCTCGTCCATCAGGTTCTTTTTGTTGTGCAGGCGCCCCGCGGTGTCTGCGATGACCACGTCGGCGTGGCGGGCGGTAGCGCTTTGCACCGCGTCGAACACCACGGCGGCCGGGTCGGCGCCGTCCTGGTGGCGCACCAGCGGCACGCCGGCGCGCCGGGCCCAGATGTCCAGCTGTTCCACCGCCGCGGCACGGAAGGTGTCGCCCGCGGCCAGCACCACCTTTTTGCCCTGCCCCGCATACAGCTGGGCCAGCTTGGCAATGGAGGTGGTTTTGCCCACGCCGTTCACCCCGATGACCAAAATGACCGCCGGCTGGCCAGACAGCTCGAATGCGGCATCCGGCTGCAGCATCTCGCAGATGAGGCCTTTCAGCGCATTTTGCACCTCGGCGCCAGTTTTGAGGCGCTCGTCGCGCACCGCAGTTTTGAGGCGCTCCACCAGTTCCTCGGCCACGTCGGCGCCGGCGTCGGCCAAAATCAGCTGCTCTTCCAGCTCCTCATAAAGCTCGTCGGTCACTTCGCCCGCGTCAAACATCTGGCTGATGGTGCCGAAGACGGCGGTGCGCGTCTTTTTGAGGCCCTGGCCCAGTTTTTCAAAAAAACCCATTGTTTCTCCTACAAAAGCGTGGTTGAATCAGAAAATGTTATATAATTATCATGTGATGTTATGTTTATGTCTCTACCCACGCCTCGCGCACTCATCGTGCGCTCTTGCGGCTCGCCTTCGCGGCCCTGCCGCTCTGCTTGCCGGGCGTAGGAAAATTTGTTTCGCATTTGGCTCAGTGCTGCCGCCGGCTGAAGTGGCGAAGCCAAATTTTGCGCTAAAGCGCCCTACCTCACCAGCGACGCGTCCACCTCGCCCACGTTGAGCCGCAGCAGCTTGGACACGCCGTCCTCCTGCATGGTGACGCCGTACAGCACGTCGGCCTCCTCCATGGTGCCGCGGCGGTGCGTGATGACGATGAACTGGGTGCGCCCGGAGATGCGCCGCAGGTACTGCGCAAAGCGCAAAATGTTGGTGTCGTCCAGCGCGGCCTCAATCTCGTCCAGCACGCAGAAGGGCGCGGGGTTCACCGCCAGAATGGCGAAGTAGATGCAGATGGCCACCAGCGCCTGCTCGCCACCGGACAGCGCGGACAGGTCCTTGATGATCTTGCCGGGCGGCGACACCGAGATGTCGATGCCGGACTCCAGCAGGTTGCCCGGGTCGGACAGGGACAGCTCGGCCCCGCCGCCGCCAAACAGCTCGTTGAAGATGCGGCCGAAGTGGCGGTTGATCTCGGCGAAGCTGGCCGCGAACAGCGTGGTCATCTCGGCGGAGAGGTCGGCGATCATCTTTTCCAGGCCGGCCTTGCTCTCCTCCACGTCGCGCACCTGGGCAGACAGGAAGGTGTAGCGCTCGTTCACCTCGGCATATTCCTCGATGGCGCCCACGTTCACATGCCCCAGCGCCCTGATTTTGCCGCGCAATTCGCCCACGCGCCGGCGCAACTCGGTCACCGACTCGAACGGCACACACAGCGCCTCGGCGGCGGAGAGCGTCAGCTCGTACTCCTCCCACAGCTGGGCGATGGTGTCGTCATAGCGGGCCTCCAGCGTGGTCTGCTGCTCGGACAGGCGGGCAATCTCGCGCCCCAGGTCCTCCCGCTCGGCCGAGATGGCGCGTTCGCGCTTGCTCTGCTCGGTGATGGAGCCCTCTTTTTCCAGCCGGCGTGCGGTGAGCGTTTTGATCTCGGCCTCGATGGCCAGCACCTTTTCGCCGGCGCCCGCGCGCGCGGCCTCCACCGCCAATATCTGCTGTTCGTAGGTGGTTATCTCGGCCTTGTACTGCTCGATGGTGGCGCGCAGTGCGGCGCGGCGGGCCTCGCTCTCGCCGGTGCGGCTGTGCAGCGTCTCGATGTTCTGGCGGTGCAGCTCGGCGTCACGCTCGTGCCCCAGTGCGGCCAGGCGCAGCTCGGACAATTCGGCCGAAAGGCGCTCGCGCTCGGCCAAAAAGCCGTCGTCGTCGCCGGAGATGGCGGCCAGCTCGGCCGACAGGGTCTCTATCTCGCCAGCCAGGCGCGCCTGCTCCTTTTGCGCCAGCTTGCGCTCGGCGCCCGCCTGTGCGGCCTGCTCGTCCAGCTGGGCCTGCTCCTGCGCCAGGCGTTCCCGGTTGGCCTCGGCGGCCTGCAGCGCCTGCGCGATGCGCGCCAGCTCCGTCTCGCAGCGTATCTTGTCGCCCCCGGCGGTGATGCCCTCGCTGGCGGTGGCCGTCAGTTCGGCCTCCAGCGCGTCCACCTCGGCCTTCACACGCTCGGTGCGCTCGGCGGCCTCTTTGCGGTCGGCTTCCATCTTTTGCAGCTTGGCGCCCAGCTCCTCTATCTCCTGCTTGCGGCTGAACAGCCCCGCCGAGCGGGACACCGAGCCCCCGGTGAACGAGCCACCCGCGTTGATGACCTGCCCGTCCCGCGTGACCACGCGGTTGCGGTAGTCCAGCGCTTTGGCGGTGCGGCTGGCGATGTTGATGTCCTCCACCACCACGATGCGGGCCAATAGCGAAGAGACGATGTTCTCATACTTTGGGTCGTACTGCACCAGGCTCTGGGCGCTCACCGCCTCTTGTGGCAGGCGGGCGGTGTCCATGCGCTGGGGCTTCACGGTGTCCAGCGGCAAAAAGGTGGCGCGCCCGCCGCGGCTCTCCCGCAAAAAGGCCATGGCCGCCTTGGCCGCGGCCTCGCCATCCACCACCACGTTTTGCAGGCTGTAGCCCAGGGCCGTCTCAATGGCCACCTCGTAGCCGGGGCGCACCGACAAAATGGTGGACACCGGGCCGATGATGCCGCGCAGCTTGCCGTCCCGCGCGGCGCGGATGACCGAGCGCACGCTCTGCTGGAAGCCGTCGAGGTTGCGCTCCAGCTCCTTCAGCACGCCGATGCGGTCGGCGGCGGCCTCCGCCTGCCGGGCGGTGGCCTGCCGGGCCTCTTTGGCCTCGGCCAGCGCCTTGTTGCGCGCCTGCAGTTTCATCTCCAGCCCGCCCTTGATGTTCTCAAGGCGGGTCAGCGTCTCGTCGGTGCCGGCCAGCATGCCCTCGGTGTCCGCCTTTTGGCGGTGCAACGCCTCCAGGTCGGCGGCCACTGCGGCGGCGCTCTCGTCCAGCGCAGCACGGCGCGCGCCGGCACTGGACGAGGCCGACTGCGCCGAGGCCTCGCTGACGCGCAGCGCGGTGATGCGGTCGGTCATGTCGGCCAGCTGGGCCTGCACCTGCCCGCGGCGCTCGCCGGTGGCCAGGCTGCGCTTTTGGATATCGGCCAGCCTTTCCTCCAGCGCGGTGATCTTGACGTTCGCGGCGTCCAGTGCCTCTTTTGCGCGGGCGATGTCGGCATTCTGCAGCGCGATCTCGGCCTCTATCTCCCCGGCGGACTCGCCACTTTGCGCGATCTCCCCGGTGAGGTTTTCGATGTCGGCGTGGTTGCGCTCGATGTTGTTCTGCAACACGGCCACCTGTGCAGACCGGTCCGCCTCCTCCTCTTGCAAGGTGCGGATGGCGGTGTTCTGCCGCTCTATCTCCACGATGATGTGCTCGATCTCGGCGCGTATCTCCTGTGTTTCCTCATAGATGGCGTCCAGCTCGTCGCCTTTGGCCTTGTGGTCGGCCTCCACGGTCTCTATTTTGCGCTGCTGCCCGCGCAGCCCTTCGCGCGTGCTGTGCACGGTGTCCACCCACAGCGTGACCTCCAGCGCCTTGCGCTCCTCGGCCAACGCGATGAACTTTTTGGCCTTGGCGGCCTCTTTTTCCAGCGGGCCCACCCGTGCCTCCAGCTCGCCCAGAATGTCGCGCAGGCGCACCAGGTTGTCCTCGGCAGAGGCCAGGCGCCGCTCCGCCTCGTTCTTGCGGTAGCGATAGCGCGCAATGCCCGAGGCCTCCTCGAATATCTCGCGGCGCTCGTCGCTTTTGGCGCCCACGATCTCGGCGATGCGCCCCTGGCCGATGATGGAGTAGCCGTCGCGCCCAAGCCCGGTGTCCAGCAGCAGCTCGTACACGTCTTTCAGCCGCACGCTTTGCCCGTTGATGGAGTATTCGCTCTCGCCACTGCGGTAGTATTTTCGGCCAATGGTCACCTCGTCCGCGTCCACCTCCAGCCGGCGGTCGCTGTTGTCCACAATGAGCTGCACGCCGGCATAGCCCATGGCGTTCCGCTTTTGGGTGCCGCCAAAGATGACGTTCTCCATCTTGCCGCCGCCGCGCAGCTGCTTGATGCTGGTCTCGCCCAGCACCCAGCGAATGGCGTCGGAGATGTTGCTTTTGCCACTGCCGTTGGGGCCCACCACCGCCGTGATGCCCTTGTCGAAAACGATCTTGATGCGGTCTGGAAAGGACTTGAAGCCCTGGATCTCAAGCGCTTTCAGATACAAAACGGCGGCCCCCTTTCGCTTTGATGATTGTTATTTATAACATGATATTATAAATGAATAACTTTTTGTGGCTCTTGTCTGCCTATTCGCTCTCCAGCCCCATGAGCACAAGGGCCTGCCGCGCGGCCTGCTGCTCGGCCAGCTTTTTGCTGTGGCCGCTGCCGGTGCCGATGCAGTTGGCGTTCAGGCACACCTGCACGGTGAACACCTTGTCGTGGTCGGGGCCACGCTCTTCCACCACCCGGTAGGCCAGGTGTTCCTCCGGGTTCTGCTGGATGACCTCCTGCAGGCGGGTCTTGTAGTCCTCGCCGCCTTGCGCGGCGGCCTCCAGAAATGGTACCACAAAAGTGGTGGCCGCCGCAATGCCGCCGTCCAGATAAATGGCGGCGATGAGCGCCTCGAAGGCGTCGGCCAGGATGCTGGCGCGCTGGCGCCCGCCGGTGCGCTCCTCGCCTTTGCCCAGACGCAGATGCCCCCCAAGGCCGATGCGCTGCGCGTAGTCTGCCAGCGCGGGCTCGCACACCAGTGCGGCGCGGCGGCGGGTCAATTCGCCCTCGGGCAGGCGGCCCGCGCCAAACAGGTGCTCCGCCGCGATGAAGGACAGGATGGCGTCGCCAAAGAACTCCAGCCGCTCGTTGTGCGGCTGTTGGCGCCTGGCCTCGTTGGCAAAGGACGTGTGGGTGAGCGCCGTCTCCAGCAACGCCTTGTTGTTGAAGGCATAGCCGATGGCCGCCTCGAGCTCAGTCATCATCCGCCTCGCCTTTGTGCTGGGCTATCCAGCCCTCTATCGCCGCGGATACATCGTTCTCCACACAGGTTTTGGCCTGCCGAATGGCATTCATGATGGCCTTGTCGTCGGAGGAGCCGTGGGCCTTGATGACCGGCTTTTTGATGCCCAGCAGCGGCGCCCCGCCATATTCGCTATAGTCGAAGCTCTTTTTGAAGTCGGCCAAGGCGCCCTTCATCATCAGGCCGGCCAGCTTGGTGCCCACGTTGCGGTAGAACATCTTTTTCACCATGCCGGCAAACATTTTGGCCGCGCCCTCCACCAGCTTCAAGATGATGTTGCCGGTGAAGCCGTCGCACACCACCACGTCGGCCACGGCGCCGGTGGGGATGTCGCGCGCCTCGATGTTGCCCACGAAGTTGAGCCCTGCGTTTTGCAGCATGGGATAGGCCGCCAGCTGCAGCTCGGTGCCCTTGGTCTCCTCGGTGCCGTTGTTGGCCAGCGCCACCGCCGGGTCCTTTATGCCCAGCACCTTTTCCATGTAGGCGGAGCCCATCACCGCAAACTGCACCAGCTGCTCGGCCCGACACTCCACGTTGGCGCCGCAGTCTATCAGCATCCACGGCTTTTCGCTGCCGGGCATCACGGTGCCTATGGCCGCGCGCTTGATGCCCCTGATGCGCTTGACCAGCATGGTGGAGCCCACCAGCAGCGCCCCGGTGGACCCGGCCGACACCAGCGCCTCGCCCGTGCCGTCGGCCAGCAGCTTCATGGCCACGGCCAGGCTGGAGTCCGGCTTTTTGCGCACCACGTCGGTGGCGTCCTCGTCCATGCTCAGCACGTCGGCGGCGTGGTGCAGCGTGATGCCCTCGGCCGAGATGCCATGCTGCTGCATCACGTTCTCCATCTGCTGCAGCTGGCCCACCGCCGTCACGGTGACCCCATACGCCTGCACGGCGGCCGCGGCCCCGGCCAGCGGGGCGAAGGGCGCGTTGTCGCCGCCCATTGCGTCGATGATGATGTTCATTTATATCCTCCTTTTGTTAAGGCTGATGGTCGTCATTTTTTAAAGCAGCGTCCAGGCGGCCAGGGCGTCCAGCGCGCGCTGGGCCAGCTGCTGGTAGCGCAGGCGCTTGTCGCGCTGGGGCTGCCCCAGCGCGGGCAGCAGGCCCATGTTGGCGCCCATCGGCTGAAAGTCGCGGTTCTCGGCGGCAAGATAGCGGCACAGCGCGCCGCACATCGTCTGCGGCGGCGGCGGGGCATAATGCGTGCCGCGCGCGGCGGCCAGCGCCGCGCGGGCGGCCAAAAGGCCGCTGGCCGCGCTCTCCATATAGCCCTCCACCCCGGTGATCTGCCCGGCGAAAAACAGCTGTGGGCGGCCTTTCAGCGAAAAATCGGGCGCCAGCTGCTCGGGGCTGTTCAAAAAGGTGTTGCGGTGCATCACGCCATAGCGGGCATACTCGGCGTTTTCCAGCCCCGGTATCAGCCCAAACACGCGCTTTTGCTCGGAGAATTTGAGGTTGGTTTGGAAGCCGACCAGGTTGTACAGGGTGCCCGCGGCGTCCTCGCGGCGCAGCTGTACGTTGGCCCAGGGGCGGTGGCCGGTGTGCGGGTTCGTGAGGCCCACCGGGCGCAGCGGCCCGAAGCGCAGGGTGTCTGGCCCGCGGCGGGCCAGCACCTCCACCGGCATGCAGCCCTCGTAGTAGTTCTCGCGGCCCTCCGCTGTGCCCGGCTGGTCGACAGCGTGCAGCGGCGCGCGCTGGGCGGCCACCAGCGCCGCATGGAAGGCCTCGTAGCCCGCCTTGTCGAACGGGCAGTTCAGGTAGTCGGCGTCGCCACGGCCGTAGCGCGAGGCGGCAAACACCTGGCGCATGTCCAGCGAGGCGGCCGTGACGATGGGCGCCGCGGCGTCGTAAAAGCTGAGTGGTGCACCACTCAGCTCGGCGATGGCCGCGGCCAGTGCCCCGTCCGTGAGCGGGCCGGTGGCCACGATGGTGACGCCGTCAGTTGGCAGGGCGGTGGCCTCCTCGCACACCAGCGTGATGCCCGGCTGGGCGGCCACGCGCTGTGTGGCGGCGGCGCTGAAGGCCTCGCGGTCCACCGCCAGCGCACCACCGGCCGCCACCCGGCAGGCCTCGGCCAGCGGCAGCAGGCTGCTGCCCAAAAGGCGCATCTCGGCTTTCAGCAGGCCTGCGGCGCTGTCCAGCCGCTCGGCCTTCAGGGAGTTGGAGCACACCAGCTCGGCCAGGTGTGGCGAATGGTGCGCCGGGGAAAAACGACGGGGCTTTTGCTCCACCAGGCGCACCGACACACCCTTTTGGGCCAGCCACAGGGCCGCCTCGCAGCCGGCCAGCCCCGCGCCCACCACGGTGATGCGCCCCTCGCTCATTTCTCGATGGGCTTTGAGTACCCGCAGCCCTCTTTGTGGCACACCATGGCGGCGTTCTTGCCGGTTTTTTTGAACAGGGTGCTGCCACATTGCGGGCAGACCTCTGCGGTGGGCTCGTCCCAGGAGACGAAGTCGCACTTGGGGTAGTTGGCGCAGCCATAGAAGATGCGGCCCTTGCCGGAGCGGCGCAGCACCAGCTTGCCGCCGTCCTTGGGGCAGATGCCGGGCATCTCGCGCACCAGCTGCTTGGTGTTGCGGCATTCGGGGAAGCCCGGGCAGGCCAGGAACTTGCCGTAGCGCCCGGTTTTCACCACCATGTTGCGCCCGCACTTTTCGCACACCACGTCGGTCACTTCTTCCGGTACCTTCACCTTCTGGC
>JBFXKS010000011.1:0-15525 GCA_050173515.1 Oscillospiraceae bacterium
CAGGAAAAAGCCATACTGGTATGCACGATGAGCCCTACAGTACTGAAGATTTGAAACAGAGCCCGGCGGAAACAGGCCGTGTACCAAAAAGTTCCACAGTGTACATGCACGTTTCAGATAGAACTGAGGTTTTGATTCTTAGATAAAGGACTGTTGGTTTGTAAAAGATCGGGGCGCTGAAAGCCGCAGAACGTTTCCACTGAAAAGCATACAGGCCGCAGCCAATTGGCTGCGGCCTGTTTCTTGCGTTTGGCGGGCTCTCTCTAGCCCTGGTTCTGCTTGGCGGCCAAATCGGCCAGCGCGTCCTTGCGCGAGAGGTTGATGCGGCCCTGCTGGTCTATCTCGGTCACCTTCACCAGCAGCTCGTCGCCCACGGCCACCACGTCCTCCACACGCTCCACGCGCTTGTTGTCCAGCTTGCTGATGTGCACCAGGCCCTCTTTGCCGGGGGCTATCTCCACAAACGCGCCAAAGGTCATCAGGCGGGTCACCTTGCCCTTGTAGATGGCCCCGATCTCCGGGTCCTCCACGATGGTCTTGATGGTGTGCAGCGCACGCTCGGCGTCGTCGATGTTGATGGCGGACACGTAGACGTGGCCGTCCTCCTCCACGTCTATCTTGACGTTGTTGGTGGAGCTGATCTCCTGGATCACCTTGCCGCCCTTGCCGATCACGTCGCGGATCTTGTCCACGTCGATGACGATGGAGAGCATCTTGGGCGCATAGGCAGACAGCTGCTCGCGCGGGGCGCTGATGGCCGGGGCCATGATGTCGGCCAAAATGTACAGCCGGCCTTTTTTGCACTTTTCAAGGGCCTGCTCCACGATCTCGTTTGTCAGCCCGTCCACCTTGATGTCCATCTGGATGGCGGTGATGCCGTTGACGGTGCCGCCCACCTTGAAGTCCATGTCGCCGTGGAAGTCCTCCACGCCCTGGATGTCCACCATGGTCATCCAGCGCTCGCCCTCGGTGATAAGCCCGCAGGAGATGCCGGCCACCGGCTGTTTGATGGGCACACCGGCGTCCATCAGCGCCAGGGACGACGCACAGATGGAAGCCTGGCTGGTGGAGCCGTTGGAGGAGAGGATCTCGCTGACCACACGGATGGAATAGGGGAACTCCTGCACACTGGGCAGCATGGGCAGCAGCGCCCGCTCGCTCAGTGCGCCGTGGCCTATCTCGCGCCGGCCGGGGCTGCGCGGAGAGCGCGCCTCGCCCACGGAGAAGGGCGGGAAGTTGTAGTGGTGCATGTAGCGCTTGTGCTCATCGGTGGAGAGGTCGTCGATGATCTGGGCGTCGCGCATGGTGGACAGCGCCACCACCGACAGGCACTGCGTCTGCCCGCGGGTGAACATGCCGCTGCCGTGCGCGCGGGGCAGCAGCCCCACCTCGGCCGCCAGCGGGCGTATCTCGTCGATGGCACGGCCATCCACGCGCTTGCCGTCGTCCAGCAGCCAGCGGCGCACCACGTATTTCTCCATCTGGTACATCAGCTCTTCCACCACGGCGCCGCCCCACTCTTCGCCGTAGCGCTCGGTCAGGGCCGCCTGGATGGGCAGCAGGCGCCCATCGCGCACGTTCTTGTCGTCGGTGTCCATGGCGGCCTTGAAGTCGTCCAGGTAGTTTGCCTTCACCTCGTTGAACAGCGCGTCGTCCAGGTGCATGGGCTGGAACTCGATTTTCGGCTTGCCTATTTCGGCCACAATGGAGCGGATGAAGGTGATGAGCGCCTTGATCTCGGTGTGGGCCTGCTTGATGGCCTCCATCATGGTTGCCTCGTCCACCTCGTTGGCGCCCGCCTCGATCATCACGATCTTCTCTTCACTGGCGGCCACCGTCAGGGCCAGGTCGCTCACCTCGCGCTCGGCCTCGTTCGGGTTCACGATGATCTTGCCGTCCACCAGGCCCATCATCACGCCGGCAATGGGCCCTTTCCACGGGATGTCTGAGATGGACAGCACGATGGACGTGCCGATCATGCCGGCCACCTCGGGGCTGCAGTCCTGGTCCACGCTCATCACGGTCATCACCACGGCCACGTCGTTGCGCATGTCCTTGGGGAACAGCGGGCGGATCTGGCGGTCGATGACGCGGCTGGTGAGGATGGCCTTTTCGCCCGGGCGGCCCTCGCGGCGCATGAACGAGCCCGGGATGCGGCCGATGGCGTAGTGCTTTTCTTCAAAATCCACGCTCAGCGGGAAGAAGTCGATGCCCTCGCGCGGCTTGCCGCTCATGGTGGCGTTGCACAGAACGCAGGTGTCGCCATAGCGCACAAAGCAGCTGCCGTTGCTCAGCCCGCTCATCTTGCCGGTCTCGATAACCAGCGGCCGGCCGGCCAGCTGGGTCTCAAAGCGCTTGAAATTGGCAAAGGTCTCTTTCTTGCTCATGGTGGTCACGTTATCCAATTTTTGCCTCCTTACCGTTTGCAGGCGGCGGCTTTAGCAATCGAAGCAAAGCTTGAACGCGGGCCCAAGCCCTGCTTGCATTGCTAAAAAAACATCGCCTGCATGTGTTTACAATGGCTTAAAATAAGCCGGAAGCAAACGCCAAAACGGCCGTTTGCCTCCGGGGCTTCCACTTTATTTCCTCAGACCCAGCTTGGCGATCAGGGCGCGGTAGCGCTCGATGTCCTTCTTCTGCAGATAGGCCAGCAGGTTGCGGCGCTGGCCCACCATCTTCAAAAGGCCGCGGTTCGAGTGGTGGTCCTTCGGGTTCTTCTTGCTGTGCTCGGTCAAATGGTTGATGCGGGCGGTCAGCAGGGCCACCTGCACCTCGGGGCTGCCGGTGTCGCCTTTGCCGCGCGCATGCTCGGCAATGATGTCCTGTTTGTTCATGCTTGTCTCCTCAATATTCCCGCCGTGGCGGTTTATTCGCCTGCAACGCCGCGGGGGTGAAGGGCCCTTGAGGACACGCCGCCCGCCGCGCAGAGGTACCAAGATAGTGTAGCACAACCACCGCCTTTTTACAAGCGATGCCCGCCCTCTTTTTCAAAAAAGTGCAGCGACGCGGCCGCCCAGCCGTCAACCGCCTGTGCCAGCGCCTCGAGGGACTCGAATTTCTTCGGCGTGTCGATTTTTTTGTAAAAGCGCACCCGGATGGGCTTGTCGTACAAGTCGCCCTCGTAGCCGGGGATGAAGGTCTCGCAGGTGGGCGCGCCGTCGTCCACCGTGGGGCGCGTGCCATAGCCGGTGGCCGAGGGCCAGCCTTTGCCGTCCACCACCGTTTGGGTGATGTAGACCCCGAAGGCGGGCGGCTGCACCGCATCGGGGAAAACCTGGTTGATGGTGGGAAAGCCCATGCGCCCGCCGATGCGGTTGCCGTGGCGCACCGGGTAGTTGATCTCGTACGGGCGGCCCAGCATGGCGTTGGCGGCGGGGATGTCGCCAACGGCCAGCGCGGCGCGGATGCGCGTGGAGCTGACCGGCTGGCCATCATACAGCGCCGTGGGCACCACGGAAAGCGCGATGCCCGCCTCGGCGCTGAGGGTTTTCAGCAGCGCGGTGTTGCCCGCGCGCTTGGCGCCAAAGAAGAAGTCGTCGCCGCAGGCCAGCGCCCGCGCGCGGTACTCCTCCACCAGCGTCTGGGAAAAAAACTGGGCCGGCGTGCGGTGCATGAAGCTCTCGAAGGGCGGCTCGAAGCAGTAGTGCACGCCCAGCTGTGCCAGCAGCTCGTGCTTCTGCTCGGTGGTCAGTATCTGGCGGCCCTTCACCGGCTGGCCGGCCGGCTGCGAAAAGGTGAACACCGCCAGGCACAGCCCCTGCGCTTCGGCCTGCTGCCTCGCCGCTTCGATCACCGCCCGATGCCCCAGGTGCACCCCGTCGAAAAAGCCCAGCGCCACCGCCGTGGGCCGGATGCCCTGCGCTGGCACCTTGCGCTGGTTGTAAATCTTCACCTGCCCGCTTCCTCCCGCCCGATAAACATTTTTTTGCCGCGCAGCACGCCGTTTGCGTCCAGCTGGCCCAGCCCGGCAAACTGCCCGCCCACATACAGGGCGTAAAGGCCGGGCGCCCCGCTTTGCCCGCAAAGCTGCACGCCGTTCAGCAGCTTTTGGGCCTCGCCCGGCTGCAGGGCGTGCGCCGGCAAAGGCGTGAACAGGCTGCCCACCGGCCGCACCATTTCTGGCAGGGCCCGTGCGTCCTTGGCCGCCTGTATCGCCTCCAGCGTGTGGGCTTGTTCCAGCGTGAAGACCCCCGCCGCCGTGCGCCGCAGCGCCGCCAGCGTGGCCGGCGCGCCCAGCGCCGCGCCGATGTCCTCGGCCAGCGTGCGCACATAGGTGCCCTTGCCGCAGTGCACCCGCAGCACAAAGCGGTTTTCGCCCGCCGCGCCCAGCAGCTCCAGCGCGTGGATCTCGACCTCGCGCGGCTTGCGCTGCACCGTTTCGCCCGCCCGGGCATAGCGGTACAGCGGCCTGCCGTTCACCTTCACCGCGCTGTACAGCGGCGGCAGCTGGCTTTGCTTTCCCAAAAAGCGCGGCAGCACGGCCTTCAGCGCCGCCTCGTCTATCGCCACGTCTTGCTGTGCCACCACGGCGCCGGTCACGTCGCCGGTGTCGGTGGCCACGCCGAACAGCACGGTGGCCTCGTAGCATTTGTCCTGCCGGGGGGCCAGGTCCACCGCTTTCACGGCGGCGCCCACAAAAACAGGCAGCACCCCGGTGGCCATTGGGTCCAGGGTACCGCCATGCCCGATCTTCCGGGTGCCGCAGATGCCGCGCATCTTGGCCACCACGTCGAACGAGGTGAACCCCGCCGGTTTGTCCACCACCAAAATGCCGCTGAGCTGGGGCTGCTGTGCCGCTTGCTGCATGGGTTATGCCTCGGCCGGGCGCGGCGCGGGCGTGCAGGGCTGGCGCTCGGCCAGCACCTTCTCGGCCTCGGCCAGAATGGCGGCCTTGGCATAGTCCAGCCCGCCGAATATCTCGCAGCCGGCCGCCTGCCGGTGGCCGCCGCCGCCCAGCGCGCGCACCACCTCGGTGGCGTCCAGCCCCACCTTGGTGCGCACGCTTATCTTGTAGCTGCCAGAGGGCTGCTGGCGCATGGTGATGCCCACCGTGACGCCCTCGATGGACCGCGGCAGCGCCGTGATGCTCTCGAGGTCCGCCTCGTCCGCACCGATCTTCTCTATCTGGTCGCGCGTGAGGCAGATGAGCGCGCAGCAGTCGTCGAAATGGTATTCCAGCGTGGACAATGCCAGCTGCTCGATGGCGATGCGCTGCTTGGACTTGTTCTCGAACAACAGCTCGTTCAGCATCAGGATGTTGGCGCCCAAATCGATGAGGCGGGCGGCCACCCGGTGCGTGCGGGCCGTGGTGTTGGCAAACTTGAAGCAGCCGGTGTCGGTGGCCACGCCGGTATACAGGCAGTCCACCATCTGCTGGCCCATCTCGGCGCCCATCCCCACCAGCACCTCGTAGATGATCTCGCACGTGGCCGCGGCGCTGTCGTCCAGCAGCATGCGGTCGGCAAAGCCGCTGTTGGAACCGTGGTGGTCGATGCACAGGTCCACCTTGTCGGCCCATTTGGCCGAGCGCTCGCCGAACAGCTGGGTGCCGGCAATGTCCACCGCCACCACATATTCCGGGACAAACTGGTCGTAAAACTGCTCAAAGCCCATGTAGTCGTAGCGCACATCGATGGCATCGGAGCAGAACACGGCGGCGGTTTTTCCCTGCCCGTGCAGCGCCCACCACAGCGCCCCGGCGCTGCCCAGGGTGTCGCCGTCGGGGTTTTTGTGGCACAGGATCAGCACCTTGTCGGCGCGGTTCAACGCGCGCGCCGCCCCGCTGATATCAATTGCTTCGCTCATCTGGCACTCCTATAGGTCCTTCAGCATCTTGTTGATATGGTCGGCGTAGGCGGCGCTGTCGTCCGCGATGAAGATGAACTCCGGCGCGCGGCGGATGTGCATGCGCTGGGAGATCTCGCTGCGCACATGGCCCTTGGCCGCGCGCAGCGCCTCCACCACTTCCTCTGCCCCGCCCTCGCGGTCCATCACGCTCACATACACCTTGCTCTGGGCAAGGTCGCTGGTGGTGTCCACCCGCGTCACCGTCAGCAGCCCGCCCTTCAGGCGCGGGTCCTTCATGTTGCCGATGATGTCGATCAACTCGCGCTTTATGTCCTCGTTCAGGCGGCCGATGTTTTTGGATACCGGTTTTTTTGGCATGCTGTCTGCCCTCCACTGTTGTCGTTGCTCGCTTTGGCTTTTATCGTGAAGCCGAATTTTGCCCTTCGGGCCCATCCCACGCCTCGCGCACTCAGCCGTGCGCTCTTGCGGTGCCTGTCCGGCTTCGCCGGCCCTGCACCGGGCGCGGGAAAATTCGTTTCACACACAGAACCTGCTTCGCATTAGTTTTAATCGTGAAGCCGAATTTTGCCCTTCGGGCCCTACTCCCTGTATTCTTCCAAAATGAAGGCCTCGAAGATGTCGCCCTCTTTGATGTCGGCAAATTTCTCCAGCCCGATGCCGCACTCGTAGCCGGTGGCCACCTCGCGCACGTCGTCTTTGAAGCGGCGCAGCGAGGCGATCTCGTCCTCTGTGACCACAATACCATCGCGCACGATGCGAATTTTGGAGTTCCGTGTGACATTGCCCTCCAGCACATAGCAGCCCGCGATGGTGCCGATGTTGGAGGCGCGGAACACCTGCCGCACCTCGGCGCGGCCCTGCTCCACCTCGCGGATCTTCGGGGTCAGCATGCCCTTCATCGCGTCCTCCACGTCGTTGATGGCGTCGTAGATGACACGGTACATGCGCAGCTCCACCTCGTCCCGGGCGGCGTCGGCCTTGGCCACCGGGTCGGGCCGCACGTTGAAGCCGATGATGATGGCGCCCGAGGCCGAGGCCAGCATCACGTCGCTCTTGTTGATGGCGCCCACGCCCGAGTGGATGACCTTCACGCGCACTTCCTCGTTCGTCAGCTTTTCCAAGCTCTGCTTCAGGGCCTCGGCGCTGCCCTGCACGTCCGCTTTCACAATCACCGACAGCTGCTTCATCTCGCCCGCGGCTATCTGGCTGAACAGGTTGTCCAGCGTCACCTTGGTGTAGCTGCCCAGCTGCTCTTCGCGCGCGGCCGTCTGGCGCTGGTCGGCCAGCTCGCGCGCCAGGCGCTCGTCCTCCACCGCGTCGAACAAGTCGCCCGCGTCGGGCACGTCGGTCAGGCCGGTGATCTCCACCGGGGTGGAGGGCCCCGCCTCTTCCAGCGCGTTGCCGTCGGCGTCGCGCATGGTGCGCACACGGCCCACCGTGGTGCCCGCTATCACCACGTCGCCGCGGTTCAGCGTGCCGCGCTGCACCAAAATGGTGGCCACCGGGCCCTGGCCCTTGTCCAGCCGCGCTTCGATCACCGTGCCCTTGGCGCGGCGGTGCGGGTTGGCTTTCAATTCCTTCACGTCGGCGGTCAGGTTGATCATCTCCAACAGCTCGTCGATGCCCTGCCCGGTGGCGGCCGACACCGGCACCACCACCACGTCGCCGCCCCACTCCTCGGGCACCAGCTCGTACTCGGTCAGCTGCTGCTTCACGCGCTCGGGGTTGGCGGTGTCCTTGTCTATCTTGTTGATGGCCACGATGATGGACACCCCGGCCTCTTTGGCATGGTTGATGGACTCCACCGTCTGCGGCATGATGCCGTCGTCGGCGGCCACCACCAGCACGGCGATGTCGGTGAGGTTGGCCCCGCGGGCACGCATGCTGGTGAAGGCCTCGTGGCCCGGGGTGTCCAAAAAGGTGATCTTGCGGTCATCTTTCACGATTTGGTAGGCGCCGATGTGCTGGGTGATGCCGCCCGCCTCGCCGCTGGTCACGTTGGTGGCGCGTATGGCGTCCAAAATAGAGGTCTTGCCGTGGTCCACGTGGCCCATCACCACCACCACCGGCGGCCGGGCCTCCAAATCCTCCGTGCTGTCCTCGTCCACCTCGAACAGGCGCTCCTCAATGGTGACATGCACCTCGTGCTCCACCTTGGCGCCAAACTCCTCGGCCACGGTGGCCGCGGTGTCGTAGTCCACCACTTCGCTCACGTTGGCCATCACGCCCAGGCCCATCAGCTTTTTGATCACCTGCGCCGCCGCCACCTTCAGGCGGCTGGCCAGCTCGCCCACCGTGATCTCGTCCGGGATGGAGACGCGCAGCTGGGCCTTGCGGGCCTTTTCCAGCTGGATGCGCTGCAGGCGCTCGGCCTCGGTCTCGCGGCGCTTGGCAAAGGGCGCCTGGCGCCCGCGGTTGCCGCCCTGGCGCAGCTTCTGGCGGTTGGGGGTGGGGCGCTTGCGGTTCTCCACGTTCTTGGCGCTGGCCAGCTCGGTGTATTTCTCGTTGAACTTGTCGAGGTTCACGTCCACCGTGCGCGTGTCTATGGTGCGGGTGACCACCTCGCGCTTGGGCGCTGTGGGCTTGTCCGGGCGGTCGGGCTTCGCCTCGCGGATGCGCCCCAGGCCGTCGCGCTTTTTGGGCGGCTGTTGCCTGGGCTGCTCCCGCGCCGGGGTTTTGCTGGGCTGTTTGGGCGGCGGCGCCTTGCCGCCTGCGGCCGCCGGCTTTGCGGCCGCCTTGGGTTTTGGAGCCGGCGCGGAGGCCAAATACGCCTCAAAACTCTCCACCTCGGCCTGCCGGGTGTAGTGCTCGAACAAAAAGTCGAGCTCCTCCTCGGAAAGCGGGGTGGTGTGTTTTTTCACTTCGCCAAATTTGCCGTTCAACAGGTCCACCACCTGTTTGTTTTGAACGGCAAGGTCTTTGGCAAAGTCGCTAAGTTTGTATTTGATGATCAAATCCGGCTCCTCCTCTGGCTGCCATAAATAGGCACGTGCACTCTATCGTTTATCGTTTCATCTCTGTATTCTCTTCTTTAGGCATGCTGCCCAGTACCAGGGCGTTCAGGTTCTTGTCTGCCAGCGCCAGCACGCCCACCGGCTTGCCGGCCACCGCGGCCACTTGCCGCTGGGCCAGCGGCAGGGCATGCACCGGGCAGGCCCCGCACAGGCGCTCGATGCGCCCGCGCGTTTTGGGCGAGAGGTCGCTGGCCAGCCACACCCCGCACACCTTGCCTTTTGCCAGCGCGGCGGCCACGGCGTCGAAACCCAGCACCAGCGCCCCCGACTTTCGCGCCAGCGATAAGGCGCCCAGCAGCCGGTCAGCCATCGGCGGCGTCCTCTTCCAGCCGGGCTATCTGCTCGGCCAGCTGGTCCAGCGTCTCTTCCGGCACCGGCCCGCTCAGCGCGCGCTCCAGGCTCTTGCGCTTGCGGGCTTTCTCCAGGCAGGCCACCGAGCCACACAGGTAGGCGCCGCGCCCCGCCTTGCGGCCGGTCAAGTCCAGGCTGATCTCCCCGTCGGCCGAGCGCACCAGGCGCACCAACGCGCGCTTGGGCTTGCCCTGCCCGCAGCCCACACACCGGCGCACCGGTATCTTTTTAGGCGTCACGCCGCTTCCTCCCTGCCGCTCTTTCGTAATGTCACACATGTCATTTTATCATATGATGAAATGACTGTATTTGAACCCATCTATCCTTCGTCGCCATAGTATCCGCTTTCCGGGCGGATATCGATGTTGTAGCCGGTGAGCCGGGCACACAGGCGGGCGTTCTGCCCTTTGTTGCCAATGGCCAGCGACAGCTGGTTGTCCGGCACGGTGGCGCGGGCGTTCTTGCCCTCGCCCTCCAGTATCTCCACGTTCACCACGGTGGCCGGGCTCAGCGCCGCCGCAATGAACTCCGCGGGATCGTCGCTGTACAGCACCACGTCTATCTTCTCGCCGCCCAGCTCCTCCACTATTTCGGCCACGCGCGCGCCGTGCGCGCCGATGCAGGCGCCGCGCGGGTCCACGTTGGGGTCCTTCGTGGACACCGCTATCTTGGTGCGCGCGCCGGCCTCGCGGGCGATGGCGCGTATCTCCACGGTGCCGTCGTATACCTCCGGCACCTCCATCTCAAACATGCGCTTCACCAGGCCCGGGTGTGTGCGGCTGATCATCACGCGGGGGCCGCGCTCGGTCACCGCCACGTCCACCACGTACACCTTCACGCGCTCGCCCTCGCGCAACACTTCGCCGGGCACCTGCTCGTTGCGCGGCAAAATGGCCTCGTTTTTGCCTATCTCCAGCGAGATGTTGCCACGCACCGGGTCCACGCGCGTCACCACGCCGGTCACTATCTCGTGGCTCTTGGACTGCATCTCGGTGTACATCTGGCTGCGCTCCGCCTCGCGGATGCCCTGCCGGATGACATGCTTCGCCGTCTGCGCCGCAATGCGGCCAAAATCTTTGGTTTGCAGCACGGTCTCTACCTGGTCGCCCAGTTTATACTTCTTTTTTATCTTCTTTGCGTCTTCCAGCGTGATCTGCGCGCGCGGGTTCTCCACCTCTTCCACCACGTCCTGAAGCAGCTTCACTTCAAAGGCGCCGCTGGCCGGGTCCATCACCACGCTCACGTTTTCCTCTTCCACGTCGTAATCCTTCTTCACCGCGATCACGACGGCGTTCTTCACCTTTTCCAGCAGGTAGTCCGCGCTGATGCCCCGCTCTTTTTCCAGCATGGCCAGGGCTGCAAATAATTCTTCGTTGTTCATACCGCTCTCATTGCTCCACTCTTCTTTCCAATTTATTCCAGTCGGGTTCATTCGCTAATCAAACAAACCCTCGTCATCGCACAGCTTGAAGGCGCTGGCCGCGGCCACCGGCACGGCCACTTCGCCTGCCTCGGTGCCCAACCAGACCGTGTCGTCCTCCAGCTTCAAAAGGGTGCCGGCCACCTCGCGGCGCCCGGCGGCATCCGGCTGGAACAGCCTGGCCATCACCTTTTGCCCGGCCACTGCGGCAAAGTGCTCTTTGCGCGTCAGCTTGCGGCCCAGCCCCGGGCTGCCCACCTCCAGCAGGTAGCCCTGGTCTATCGGGTCCGCCTCGTCCAGCAGCGGGTCTATGGCGCGGCTGGCCGCCTCGCAGGTGTCGGTGTCCATGGGCGCATCGCGGTCTATCAGCACGCGCAGCACCCACTCGGCGCCCTCTTTCTCAAAGCGCACGTCCCACAGCCGCAGGCCCATGCCCTCTATCGTCGGGCGCACCAGCGCCTCCACCTTGGCCGCCACCCCGCCGGGCTGCTTCAAAGCCTTGGGCAACAGGCATCCCACCTTCAGGTTCAAATTGCTCCATACACGGCAAAAGAGCGGGCAGCGCCCACTCTTTTGCGTGTATTCGGTTATCTGGATTATAGCACAGCTCAGCCGGTGATGCAAGCTTTTCTCTTCGGAAAACCGCAGCAGGCCGGCCTCTGCGCCCGTTTCTCGTCCGGTTAGCGGGCCGGAACCGGCAATTAGCCAAAGGGGCGCTTTAAATGCGATGTCCCATCGCATTTTTCGGCGTTGCTTCTCCCGGCGTTCGGCCCGCATGCTTCCCTATCCCAGCGCGTGTCCAGCTCGCCCACGGCTTTAAAGCGCGCACCTTGGCGGCTTTCAAACACACGACAAGGTCCCATTTGTCTATTGACCATCTATCTCTATTGACGTGTATGGACATTTACTTTTATTGTTGTCGGTACCCATTGCCATCTTCCCGCACTTTTCTTGTGCTTGCCTCTTGACTTTCGCTCCCACGTTTAATATAATGCATCATCCGCCGCTGCGGTGTGCACTGCGGCAGTCTAAATGCACCTGTCAAACCCACCGCAGTTTTCCCGCCCTGCCCAGCCCCGCCTGCGCCGCAAGCTTTGTCGCCGGATCCGCCATTTTCCCCGTCACTACCCAGTGGCTTGTGTGTTATAATGAAAGCAGCGCCGCCCTGGCCGCTTGCCTGGCGGCGGCGCACCGCCCCTGCCCCACCACGGCCAAAGGAGCCTCCATGCAAAACCCGTTTAAAACACACCTCATCTTCTCGCTGCCGGCCAAATACAAGGCCGGCTTTGAGGCCGATATATTCCGCAGCACCTTTTTGCCCACCCAGCTCGTCGGCTGGGTCATTTTGGCCTTCGAGGCCCTCATGATCTTTCTGTCGCTCTCCCGCGGGGCGGGCCTTGCCACCAACGCCAGCCGCCGGGTGCATTTTGCGCTCTACCTCATCCTGTTCTTCGTCACGCTGGTGGGGTGCCTGGCCTGCCTGATTTTTAAAAAGGAACTGAAACAGCGGCCGGCGCTGTTCACCGCGCTCACCGTCGTCTATGCCTTCATCATCTGCCTGTGGGGCAGTTTTTTGTCCGCCTACTCCCATCACAGTACGCCGGACATCAGCGTGTTCATCTATGTCATCCTCTGCGTGTCCGTCCTCATCGTTTTGCGCCCATGGCAGGCGGCGCTGCTGTTTGGCGTGAACCAGCTCGCCTTCTATCTCTTCATGCTCCTTTATCTTTCCCCGGGCGTAGACCCCTTCAGCAGCCGCATCAACAGCCTCATCACCACCCTGCTGTGCATCCTCATCTCCGTTTTGCTATACCGCTCGCGCGTGCGCGACTATGTCAACCGCATCACCATTTTGCAGCAGAACCGCGAGATCAGCAAGATCAACGAGCAGCTGGGGCGCCTGGTGCTCATCGACGAGCTGACCCAGGCCAACAACCGCCGCTACCTGGAAGAGGTGATGCCCCGGCAGCTGCAGCAGGCCCGAGACGACGGCCTGCCCGTCTGCATCATGATGGTGGACTTCGACTACTTCAAGCAGTATAACGACCTCTACGGCCACCAGGCGGGCGACCGCTGCATGACCAGCTTCTCCCGCATCGTGAACGACTTCTTCAAAACGCGGGAGCACAGCTTCGTGCGCTATGGCGGCGAGGAGTTCGTCATCTTTTTGTATGGCGCCGACGAGGGCGACGGCGTGAAGGCCGCCGAGGCGCTGCGCCGGCTGGTGCTGGAGGAGCGCATCCCGCACACCGGCAACGAGACCGGCTATTTCACGGTCAGCATCGGGCTGCGGGTGGTGCACCCAGACAGCACACTCACCGTGCAGCAGCTGGTGAGCGACGCCGACCAGGCCCTGTATGTGGCCAAGAACTCCGGCCGCAACCGCGTGAAGCTTTTCTATGCGCCCCACAAGCCCAGCCACCCATAGCCACATTGCCGCAAAAGAAAGAGGCCTCCATATGGAGGCCTCTTTCTTTTGCATATAAGCTTAAAAGCGCACTTTCTCCTCCAGCCAGCCGGCCACCTGGTCGATGGGCAGGCGCACCTGCTCCATCGAGTCGCGGCTGCGAATGGTGACGCTGTGGTCGGTCTCGGTGTCGAAGTCGTAGGTGATGCAGAAGGGCGTGCCCACCTCGTCCTGCCGGCGGTAGCGCTTGCCGATGGACCCGGCGTCGTCATAGTCCACCATGAAGCACTTGCACAGCTCGGTGTACAGCGCCTCGGCGCCCTCGCCCAGCTTTTTGCTCAGCGGCAGCACAGCCGCCTTGAAGGGCGCCAGGAAGGGGTGCAGCCGCAGCACCACACGCTTGTCCTCCTTACCCTTGCTGTCGGCCAGCACCTCTTCGTCGTAGGCGTCCACCAGCAGGGCCAGCGCCATGCGGTCGGCCCCCAGCGAGGGCTCGATGACATAGGGGATGTAGTGCTCGTTTGTCTCAGGGTCGAAATAGCTCTGCTCTTTGCCGGAGTGCTCGTTGTGGCGCGAAAGGTCGTAGTCGGTGCGGTCGGCAATGCCCCAAAGCTCGCCCCAGCCAAACGGGAACAGGTATTCGATGTCGGTGGTGGCCTTGGAGTAGAAGGCCAGCTCCTCGGGGTCGTGGTCGCGGAAGCGCAGGTTCTCCTTTTGCAGCCCCAGGCTGTACAGCCAGTTCTCGCAAAAGTCCTTCCAATAATTGAACCACTCAAGGTCTGTGCCCGGCTTGCAGAAGAACTCGCACTCCATCTGCTCGAACTCGCGCGTGCGGAACACAAAGTTGCCGGGCGTTATCTCGTTGCGGAAGGCCTTGCCCACCTGGCACACCCCAAAGGGGATCTTTTTGCGGGTGGTGCGCTGCACGGCGCCAAAGTCCACAAAAATGCCCTGGGCGGTCTCCGGCCGCAGGTACACCTCGCTCTGGCTGTCCTCCGTCACGCCCATGAAGGTCTTGAACATCAGGTTGAACTTGCGTATCTCGGTGAAATCGGCCTTGCCGCAGCTGGGGCAGGAAAGCTGGTGCTCGCGCACATAGTTTTCCATCTCCTCAAAGCTCATGCCGGTGGGGTTGGCGCCGTCCTCCTCTATCAGGGTGTCGGCCCGGTAGCGGGCCTTGCAGGCCCGGCAGTCCATCAGCGGGTCGGAAAAGCCGCCCACGTGCCCGGTGGCCACCCACACCTGCGGGTTCATCAAAATGGCGCTGTCCAGCCCCACGTTGGTGGGGCTCTCCTGCACAAATTTCTTCCACCACGCGCGCTTGACATTGTTTTTGAACTCCACACCCAGCGGGCCGTAGTCCCAGCTGTTGGCCAGGCCGCCATATATCTCGCTGCCCGGAAACACAAAGCCCCGGTTGCGGCAAAGCGCCGTGATGACATCCATTGTTTTTTCGCTGTTTTTCATCGTTTCCTCCTGCCTGTACACTGGCGGGGCCCCATGGGCACGCCCGCCTCATCATTGTACGGCCTTGCGGGGTGGGCTGTCAAGGAAAACGCGCGTGCGCCGCCGCTTTTGCCATTGACGGCGCCGGGGCAATGCGTTATCATATTAGGCGTACGCGCCCCTTTTATATCTATTGTATATATAAGCATTCCCGTATGCTTTTGGAAGGAAACTTTCTGTGAAAAAGATATCTGAGAGCCCCGAGATCTGGAGCATCGATGTGCCGCTGCCAGACAACCCCCTAAAAAACCTGAACTGCTACGTCATCCGCTCGGGCGGCGAGACGCTGGTCATCGACACCGGCTTTCGCCAGTCGGAGTGCGCGGTGGCGCTGTTCAGCGGGCTGCGCGAATTGCAGGTGGATTTCTCCAAGACCAAGCTCTACCTCACCCACCTGCACTCCGACCACTCGGGCCTGGCAGAGGACTTCAGCGTGAACGGCAGCGAAGTGTTCATGAGCCAGATCGACTACGACCTGTTCCACACCCTGCGCGACCGCCGCTCTGGCGCCACCCATATGGACCTGTTCGGCAGCGAGGGCTTCCCGCCCGGCGAGGGCCTGCAGCAGGCCACCAAGAACCCGGCCATCGTGTACGCACCCATGGACATCGAGGTCACCACCCTGCTCACCGACGGCATGACACTGCCACTGGGCGATTTGCAGTTCGAGTGCATCCATACGCCGGGGCACACACCCGGGCACTTCTGCCTGTACCTGCCCCAGCACCAGATCATGTTCCTGGGCGACCACGTGCTGTTCGACATCACGCCCAACATCAACGTGTGGCCCGGGGTAAAAAACTCCCTGCTGGACTATCTGAACAGCCTGGACAAGATCGGGCAGTTCCCCATCCAGCTGGCCCTGCCCGCCCACCGCAACAACGACATGGACGTCTACCAGCGCATCGCCGACATACGCGCCCACCACCATCGCCGGCTGGAGAACACCCTGGAGGTCATTCGCACCTGGCCCGACATGACCGCCTATGACATTGCCGCCAAGATGAAGTGGAAGATGC
>JBFXKS010000012.1:0-15032 GCA_050173515.1 Oscillospiraceae bacterium
GCCAGCTCAAAGGGTTTCAGGTACAGCTCGAACAGCGCGCGCTCGTCCACCGCCGCGTTGATGGACATGCGGTAGCGCTCCTGGTTGTTCACGGCGAAGTGCTTTAAAGAGGTGCCCACGCCGCCGCCCTGCGCGCCCTCGATGAACCCTGCGGCCAGCTCGCCCGCCAACAGCGGGTCCTCGGAGTAATACTCGAAGTTGCGCCCGCACAGCGGCGAGCGCTTGATGTTCACGCCCGGGCCCAAAATAAGCCCCACGCCGTGTTCCAGGCACTCCTCGGCGATGGCACTGCCCACCGCGCGCGTCAATTCCGGGCTCCACGCGCAGGCCAGCGTCACCTCAGGCGGAAAGCAGGTGGCCCGCCGGCTGGGCCCGCCGTTGGCCTTTTTGTTCTTGGGGTCCTCCAGGCGCAGGCCGTGGGGCCCGTCGGCCATCAGCAGCGCGGGAATGCCCTTTTCCGGCAAGGCCTTGGTCAGCCAGGCACTGGCCCCGCTGCACAGCGCGGCCTTTTCCGCCAGGGTCAGTGTGCCCACCGTCGCCCACAGTTTTTTATCGTCCATCGCCGTCGCCCTCCGTGCCGGCGGTGCGGGCCGCCAGGTCGTCGATGATCTTCGCGTAGGTCTCCTCGTCTATTTTGAACTTCTTCATGTAGATGACATAGCACAGCAAGATGAGCACCAGCGGCAGCACGATCATCGACAGGCGCATGATGAGGGTGGCACTGCCCGGTATCTGCGCCACCACGGCGTTGCCCTGGCGTATCACTTCCTCACGCGGCAGCGCGGTGTTCTGTTCCAGCGCGCTGATCTGCTGGGCATAGGGGTTCAGCCCGGAGATGATCATGGTGAAGGCGAAGATGCCCGCCTGCACGGCCGAAGCCAGCTTCACGATGAAGGGGTTCAGGCTGAACACGATGCTCTCGTTGCGGGTGCCCAGCTTCCACTGGCCATACTCCACGGTGTCGGCCAACAGCACGTAGTTCAGCAGCTGGATGATGGCCTGCCCGGAGAACAGGATGAAGCCGATGACGCCCAGCATGGCCATGTTCATGGGCAGCAGATAGCCCACCGCCATGAAGCCCAGGTAGCCCACCGTGACCATAACGGTGGCCAGCGTGAACTGCTGGCGACGGTTCAGCCGCTTTGCCAGCACCGGCAGCAGCGCCAGCGTGATGATCTGCGCCAGGCCGATGACGATGGCGAAGATGGTGAACTCCATGCCGCCGTAGTTGCCATAGTCGAAATAGAAGAACTGCACGCCGAAGCTGGTGGTGGTGAAGTAGCCGATGTTGAACAGCAAAATGGCCCCGGCCAGCACCAGCAGCTGGTCGTTTTTGAACACCACGGCCAGCATGCCCTTCAGCCCCACGTTGCTCTTGGCCTGGGTGATGGCGTTGCGCTTTTCCTGCACGCCCACCACCACCAGCACCTGGCAGGCCACAAACACCGCCGCCACACCGATGGCGATGGTGCGGTAGGCGCTGCCCATCTGCCCGGCGGTGAAGGCCGGCACCAGCGCCGTGACGGCAAACAGCCCGATGTTGGCCCCGATGCGCGCGAGGCTGGTCACCTTTTCGCGCTCCTTGGGGTTCAGCGTCAGCGCGGGCAGCATGCCCCAGTAGCTGATGTCGTTCATGGTATAGGTCATGCCCCACAAAATGTAGGTGATGGCGAAGATGACCACGAACAGGCGCTCACCGTGCACCACATTGCCCCAAAAAAGCAGCACGGTGAACACGCTGTTCAGCAACGCGCCGCACAAAATGAAGGGCTTGAACTTGCCAAAGCGGGTGTTGGTGTTGTTGATGATGGTGCCCATCATGGGGTCGTTCACCGCGTCCCAGATGCGCGCGATGACCATCACCACGCCCACCGCGCCCAGCTGCCAGTTGGTCAGGCCCACCGCCAGCGTCAGGTAGGTCATGATGAAGTTGGACACCAGGGTGTAGTTGGCGTCGCGCCCGATGCAGCCCAGCCCGTAGCTCAGCCGTGTGCGCAGCGACACCTTGTCGTCGTGCAGGTCCACCGTGTGCGCCGCCGTGTTTGCCTTTGCTATCATGGCACCTCCTACCGTCCTTTTTTCAGCTGCTCCCAATACGCTTTAAAGGCCTGTTCGGTCTTGTTGTCCTGCGGGGTGTAGTATTGCGCGTCCACCAGGGCGTCGGGCAGGTACTGCTGGGGCACCCAGTGCCCGGGGTAGCTGTGGGCATACAGGTAGTGCTGGCCCTTCACCTCGGCGTCCTCGCCGTCGAAGTGCTTGTTTTGCAAGTTGCGCGGGATGGGCCCGCTGCGCCCGGCCTGCACGTCGCCCATGGCCGCCCAGATGGCCTCGGCGCCGCTGTTGCTCTTGGGCGCCAGGCACACCAGCGCCACGGCGTCGCCCAGCGGGATGGCCGCCTCCGGCAGGCCCACCTGCAAGGCGATGTCCACCGCCGCCTTCACGATGGGCAATATCTGCGGCCAGGCCAGGCCCACGTCCTCGGCGGCCGTCACCACCAGCCGGCGGCAGGCGCTGGGCAGGTCGTCCGCCACCAGCAGCCGCGCCAGATAGTGCAGCGCCGCGTTCACGTCGCTGCCACGCATGGACTTCTGGTAGGCTGAGAGGATGTCGTAGTGTTCGTCGCCGGCGCGGTCGTACCGCATGCTGCTGCGCTGGGCCACCTGCTGCGCGGCGTCAGCCGTCAGGTGCTTTTCGCCGTTTTCCTCGGGCGCGGCCGCCGCGGCGAACTCCAGGCCGTTCAGCGCCTTGCGCATGTCGCCGCCGCTGGCCACGGCCAGTTTGCGCAGCGCGCCTTCCTCGGCCACCAGCGGCACGCCGTCCGCCGCCGAGAGCTTTGCCACCGCGTTTTCAAGGCCGGCCTCCACATCGTCGGGGCCCAGCGCCTTGAACTCGAACACCGTGCACCGGCTGAGCAGCGCGTTGTAGATGTAAAAATAGGGGTTCTCGGTGGTGGAGGCAATGAGCGTGATGGAGCCGTCTTCGATGTACTCCAGCAGGCTTTGCTGCTGCTTTTTGTTCAGGTACTGTATCTCATCCAGATACAGCAGCACGCCGTTCTGGCTGCCAAAGCTGCCCACGTCCTTCATCACGTCGCGGATGTCCCCGGTGGAGGCGGAGGTGCCGTTCAGCTTGTGCAGCAGCATGCCGCTGCTTTGCGCAATGATGCGCGCCACCGTGGTTTTGCCCACGCCGCTGGGCCCGTAGAAGATCATGTTTGGGATCACGCCGCCCTCGATGGTGCGGCGGAACACCTGCCCTTCGCCCAGCAGGTGGCGCTGGCCCACCACGTCCTCCAGCGTCTCGGGGCGCAGGCGGTCGGCCAGTGGGGTGTTTGCCATATCCGTCACCTCCCGGTGTTGTGTTCAGGGCTGAAAAAGGCGTGTTGACCGGTGTCAACACGCCATGGGCCATAGAACTGTCTGGCGCATCGCCGCACCCGCTGCCCCGGCCGTTTATTCTGCCGGGGCGTCGTCGCTGGGTGCTCCGGTGTCTGCACTGCCCCAGTTGTGGCTGCCAATGGCCATCCAGATGATGGCCTGGATGGCCACCAGGGCGATGCCGATGATGAGGGTGATCTTGACCGCGTTGCTTCTCATAGAAAAACCTCCCTTGGCCTTTCCGCGCCGGCCGGCGCTAGGCGTGGCCGTTTGTAGACACCTGCTGTTGGGCCTTCCAGTCGCCGCGCTTGCGCTGGCCGTAGTCGCTGTTTTGCACAAACCCGATGAACTCGGCCAGGCTGCGGTCCCAGAAGTTCCACTCGTGCACGCCGTCCCACTCGCGGTAGGTGTAGTCTGCCAGCGGCAGGGTCTTGGCCACCTGGTAGAAGGCGTCGTTCTGCCAGTGCACCCGGCCGGGCTCTTCGTCTTGCAGCCCGCAGCTGCAAAAGATGCGCGGCTGCTGGGCGGCGGGCAGCTGGGCCACCTCTTTCAAAAGCCGCTTGATGTCCAGCTCGGGCGGCAGCTCGCGGCTGCTGCCGATCACCGCCTCGGTCATCGCGTCATACTCGGCCGTGCCGGAAAGCGCGCGCACCAGCACGTCCAGCGAAAGTGCGCCCGAAAAGCTGCCGATGGCGGCGTAGCGCTGCGGGTTGGAAAGGCCCAGCAGCATGGCCCCGAAGCCACCCATGCTCAGCCCGGCAATATAGTTTATCTCGCGGGCGGTGGGGATGTGGAAAATGGCCTGCAGCTGCTGGGGCAGCCACTCGGTCATCACCGTGTAGTAGGGCGGGCCGTGGCGCATGTTGGTGTAAAAGGAGTTGCCCGCGTCGGGCGCCACCAGGATATAGCCGTTGTCGGCGGCATAGCGGCAGGCGGCGGTCATGCGCATCCAGTCTCTGCCGCTGTTGCCCATGCCGTGCAGCAGCGTGATGACCCCTTTCACCTTGTTGCCCACCGCCTCGGGCAGGTCGGTGGGGAAATATAGCTGGGTGTTCACGCTCAAGGCGGCCTGCGGTATCTTTATTTCTGCCGAGATGAAAGCCATTTAAAAAATATCTCCTTAGCTGCCTATTCGTAAATGGGGAACTGCTGCACCAGCGCGGCCACGGTGGCGGTGGTCTCGGCCTTGGTCTCGGCAAAGCGGGTGATGCTGTTTGCGATGCACTTCGCGATGGCCTGCATCTCTTTTTCGCCAAAGCCGCGGGTGGTCACCGCCGGGGTGCCGATGCGCACGCCGCTGGTGACAAAGGGCGACTGCGGGTCGTTGGGCACGGTGTTCTTGTTGATGGTGATGTGCACTTCGTCCAGCCGGGCCTCCAGCTCCTTGCCGGTCACGCCTGTGCCGCGCAGGTCCACGGTCATCAGGTGGTTGTCGGTGCCGCCGCTCACCAGCTTTACGCCCTCTTTCAGCAGCGCCGCCGCCAGCGCCTGCGCGTTGTTGATGATGCGCTGCTGGTAGGCCTTGAACTCGTCGGTCAGCGCCTCGCCAAAGGCCACGGCCTTGGCGGCGATGATATGCTCCAGCGGGCCACCCTGGCTGCCGGGGAAAATGGCCTTGTCTATGGCCTTGGCATGCTCTTTTTTGCACAGGATCATGCCGCCGCGGGGCCCGCGCAGGGTCTTGTGGGTGGTGGTGGTCACGGCGTCGGCCATCGGGAAGGGCGAGGGGTGCAGCCCGGCCGCGATGAGCCCGGCGATGTGGGCCATGTCCACCATCATGTAGGCGCCCACCTCGTCGCACACGGCGCGTATCTTGTCAAACTCGATGATGCGGGAATAGTTGGACGCGCCTGCCACGATCATCCGGGGTTTTTCCCTCAGGGCCGTCTCGCGCAGGGCGTCGTAGTCCAGATAACCGTTTTCGTCCAGCCCGTAGGACACGAAGCGGTACAATTTGCCGCTCATGTTCACCGGCGAGCCGTGGGTGAGGTGCCCGCCATGGGAAAGGTCCATGCCCAGCACGGTGTCGCCCACGTTCAAAAGGGCGAAGTAGACCGCGAAGTTGGCCGGGGCGCCGGCGTGCGGCTGCACGTTGGCGTGCTCGGCGCCAAACAGCTTGCAGGCGCGCTCGATGGCGATGTTCTCCATGATGTCCACAAATTCGCAGCCGCCGTAGTAGCGGTGCCCGGGGTAGCCCTCGGCGTATTTATTGGTCAGCACGGTGCCCATGGCGGCCAGCACCGCCGGCGACACCAGGTTTTCCGACGCGATCAGCTCGATGTTATTCTGCTGGCGGCCCAGCTCCTGCGCCATGGCGCGGCCCACGGCCTCGTCCGTTTGGGTCACGAACTCGATGGTATCCATCATGTCTTTGAACATTCCTGTCCCTCCTGCATTTGATTGCTAAAAACCCTGCCCCCTGTGGCACGCCGCAAGGGCGCTGCCCACAGCACTTATCCATTATACAGGGAAAACCGTCCCCAAACAAGGGGACGGCGGGGAAATGCTGCAAAGCGCAAAGTTATCTGGGGTGGAACGGGCAGCGCGCGCCAAGGCACTCGCTGTTGTCGGCGTGGTAGGTGCAGGCGGCCACTTTGCCGGGGGCCATGTCCACCCCGAAATGCTCTTTGGCAAAGCGCGACGCCTCCAAAATGGCGAGAAGGCCGTTGCGCTTGCAGCAGCGTGGCCCGCCATAGCGGGCGATGCGCGCCAGGCACTGGGCGGTGGCGCTGTTGGCCAGGCCCCAGGGTTCCTTTGAGAGCGGCGAGGCCCCCGCCACGATGCTGACGAAGATGCCCGCGCCGATGGCACTGCCGCAGCTGCCCCAAAACCCGCAGATGCCGCCCGGCACCTGTGCGCCGCGCTGGGCGGCCACGCGCAAGGCGCGCTCCAGGTCTATCTCGCCGCCGGCATTGTGGTAAGCGGCCAGCAGCGCGGCCGGGACCAGCGTGTGGTGCTCGGGGCCGTGCATATGCACCTTGGGCTGGGCCATCATCTCCCGCGCGATGGCCACGGGGTCGGTGAGCGTGGTCTCGCGCGCCACCTTCAAGATGAAGGCCACGCTGCCGGCAGAGTGGCAGCTGTCGCACACAAAGTGCCCCGCCTCACACGCGGCGTTGGAGGGGAAGGCCCCGCCGCAGATCATGCAGGTCATGTCCTCGGCGCTGTCGTGGTAGATGAGCGGCTTGCCGCACACCATGCAGTTGTTCTTGTGGTTTGCCATGTGGGTGTCCTTTCGCACAATAAAGGTGGGCGGCCTGGGGCCGCCCACCGGAAGGTCTGCTTGCCCGGCGCCTCAGGAGGGGCTGCCAGCCGAGTAGGGCGACATCAGATCGTTCCATATCTGGTTCACGTATTCGGCCGACTCCAGGTATTTCTGGCCCACCAGGTTCTCCTCCAGGCCCAGGGACGCCGCCAGCGCGGCGATGCCCTTGAACTCGGCGTTGTCGTATTTCAGCACCAGCTGGTACAGCTCGCCGCACACGCCCTCTTTTTTCAGCAGCGCCACCTTGATGTCCTCGCTGATGGGCAGCGGGCCCAGAGCGTCCTCCAGCGGCACGCCCATCAGCAGCCCCAGCGTGGAGAACATGCCCAGCAGGTAGGCCTCGCTTTTGCTGATGGGCAAACTGGGCACATAGGGGGCCAGCTCCTGGCAGAACTGCCCGCGCAGGAAACTGGTTTTTATCAGCTCGGTGGGTATCTTGCCGTCGCTGTTTTTGAAAGACAGCAGGTAGATCCACTGTTTCAGCTGGCCCACGCCCAGCACCACCAGCGCCTGCTTCACGCTGCGGGCGGGGTTGCGCAGGGCAAAATACGCGCTGTTCACCAGCTTCAACAGCCCAAAGGTCAGCGTCACGTCGCGCGAGATGATGGCCGCGATGTCGTCCAGGTCCGGCTCGTCTTTGGTGATGGCGATGATGAGCTGGAAGAAGTTGGACTGCAGATGCTCCATCTGCGGCACGGCGGTGTACATGCTCTCGGCCACGTGGCTGCCCTGCATATACTGGATGCCCAAAGACTTTGCGGTGTCGTATGTCTCCTGGGTGTTCACGTTGTAGCCGATGATGCGCTTGTCGAAGCTGCGCGCGATGTCCAGAATGCTGTTCATGGAGGGGTTGGGCTTGGCGATGTTCAGCTTGATGGTGTCCACGATGTCCAGGATGGAGAAATAGCGGCTGGAGAACTCAAAGCCCTTGATGGCGATCTCGTACCCGCTTTTTTTGTGCTGCTCTATCAGCTTTTGGGCAACCGGATGCACCAGGATGGTGTCCTCCACCTGGATGACGAGGGCCTTGGGGTTGAACATTTTGGGGATGTCTTTTTCCAGCAGGGTGGGGGTGAAGGTGATGTAGGCCTTTTTGTTGTTCAGCAGGCGGCTGGCGTCCATCTCCAGCAAAAAGTCCTCTATCATGTTGGCGGCCTGGGTGTCCTGCTGGTTGTACAAAGAGACCCCCCGGTCTTCATACAGCAGTTCATACGCTACGGCCTCGCCGTCGGGGCCGATGATCGGCTGCCGGACAATGGTGGCACCCACGGAAGCATCCACTCCTTCAAAGGGCAATATTCGTGCATGCGGCGCTGCAGCGCCGCGCTTTGTGCGGCAAAGCTATGCGGTGGGTGCCTCGTCGGCCACCAGCGAGTCCACATAGGTGATCAAATCGTACAGCTCGGGTTTCGAGAACTGCCCGTCTGCGCCCAGCTGCCGCCCCACGGCCAGCAGCTCGTCGTTTATCAGCGAGGAGAAGATGACCACCGGGATGGCCTTCAGCACCTCGTCGTGCTTCACCAGCTTGATCAGGTGGTGCCCGTCCATCACCGGCATCTCGATGTCGGTGACCATGCAGGCGACCTGGTCCAAAATCGGCTTGCCGGTGCTTTTCAAGTCCTGCAGGTAGTCCCAGGCCTCCTGCCCGTTTTTCACCTTGGTGATGCGGGTGTAGCCCGCGCGGGACAGCCCCTCCACCACCATGCGGCTCAGCAGCATAGAGTCCTCCACCACCAAAATGGGGTGCCGGTTTGGCTCGCGCGCGCCCAGGCGCTCGATGTCGGACAGGTGGATGCCCGACTCGGGGTTGATCTCTGTGATGATCTTCTCGAAGTCCAAAATGGTGATGAGGCGGCCGTCATATTCCGCAATGGCGGTGGCAATGCCGTCGGTGCCGCCGTAGATGATCTCGTCCGGCTTTTGCAAATTGGCCCAGGAGATGCGGCTGATGCCCACCACCTCGTGCACGTGGAAGGCATAGCTCTCCTGGCTGAAGTTGGTGACGATGAACACGTCGGTGTCCCGGTGGTCGCTGGGTTTCAACCCCAGGTAGTGGGCCAGGTCCACCACGGTGATCACTTCGTCGCGCGGCTTGAACACGCCCTCCACGTTGGGGTTCGATTTCTGCATCGGGTTCACCGGCGCATATTTCATGATCTCTTTCACCTTGGCCACGTTGATGCCATACAGGTTGCCATCCACCGTGAACTCAAGGATCCCCAATTCATTTGTGCCGGACTCCAGCAGAATCTCTGCATGTGTATTCATGCACAGCAGCCTCCTTAAAGCATATATCGCTGTTATTGCTGTGTAAACGAACAGTGGTATCCAGTTAAAGTATACCATACAAGTGGCAAAAATATCTAGGGGCCCCGAAAAAAAGTGTTGCGCGAGAAAAAACGCTGATATGTTTTATCGGGCGTTCATTTGCGCACGCAGGTGAGGCGCGCCGCATGCTTGCCGGCGCGCGAAGCGGCCCTTTTTGCCGGTTCCACACGTGTGGCCGTCAAAATGCGGCGGCCTTTTGCCCGGCGCTTTGACAAAAAAACAAAGGATGCTGTGCCGAATGGACCCGCCCGGCTATTTTTCCCAGCCAATCTCCACGGTGTCCCCGCTGGAAAGTTCGTCCAGGTACGAGGCGTCGCCGCGGCCGTTCAGCAGGGTCTTCACCATGCCCTGCGGCCTCGAGGGGTCGATGTCCACCAGCGCGAACAGGTCGAACAGCTGGTAGGGCGCCGCGTCCGGCTTGGGCGGCAGCACCACCGTCTTGCCGTTCAGCTGGATGCGCAGGCTTTTGGTGTGCGCGGCGGGCGGGGCGTCCGCTGGCGTGGCCGGTTCCGCGCTAGGCGGTGGGGCAGGGGGCTTCGCGCCCTCCGCTTTCGGGGTGCTTGCCGCCGGGGCGGGGGCCTCTTTTGAGGCGGTGTTGGGCGCCGGCAGTGTGGGCGTGGCTTCCGCCGCGCCTTTCTGCTGCGCCGCCGGTGCCTCGGCCGGTGGTGGCGCGCTTGGCTTCAAAGCATCCGCCGGTGCTGTGCCCGCGGGCTGCGCCGCGGTGGGGTGTTCATCCGTTCCGGCATCGGTGTTCACGGCGGCGCTGTCCGTTTGCTCTGTGGGCATTTGCGGCTTGCCGGGCGCCACGGCATCGGTGGCCGCCGTCGTGTCCGCCACAGTGGGGTTGGCGTCGCCGCTCGCCTTTGCCAACGGCGTTTCCAGCGGCTGTGGCGTGGTCGCCCTGGGCGCTGTCACACTCGGCGCCAGCACCGCGCCCACAGTCTCGCGTTCTGTTTTCGGGGCGGCGTTTGCCACGGCGGGGCCGTTTTCTGCGCGCGCGGCTGGAGTGGCCGCCGATGTATCAGCGGCGTTGTTGCCCGATGCCGCCATTGCGGGCGCGGATGCGCCGCCCGCCTGTGGCCCGGTGGCCTCCGCCGTCAAGGCTTCGGCTGGCCGTGGCATGGCTGCCGTTGAGGGCGCTGTGCCCACCGTTGCCGCTGCGCTGGCGGTTGGGCGCTGCGCCGCACCGGCCGCCTCTGTGGCCGTGGCTGCCCCGGTGGCTTCCTTCGCCCGTGTTTCGGGGTTTGCCGGTTCCGCCGGCAGGTATTGCAGCGGCGGGCGGCTGGCCGCCGCTGCTGCTGCGGCCTCGCTCAGCGCGGTGGCCACGTCGTCGCCGTCGCGCAGGGGCCGCCCGGCTTCGGCCGCCTCGCCGTTCACCGTCACCACCGAGCTTGCCATGTCGATGCCCGCCGCGGCGCACAGCTGGGCCACCGTGTCGATGTGGTGCACCGACACGTCGTCGCCGTCAAAGATGGGCGTATCGGGCGGGGCCAGCGTGCCGTTCACCAGCGCCACCAGCCCGGCGGCCAGCGGCTGGCCGTTCAGGCGCACGGCCAGCGGCAAGGCGCCCTCGGCGTAGTCGGCGATATACGCCTGCGCGTCGGCGCCGCTTTTGGCCGGCACTATTTCTATCACAGCGTCGTTTTCCACCGGGGCCGTCAAGGCGGCCGCCACGCCGTTCAGCGTGATCTCGGCGGTGGTGTAGGCTTCGCCGCGCAGCACGGTGCGCACGCCGTTCAGCGTGAAGGCCAGCGTGCGGCCGTTGCGGCCCATCAAGTCGGAATATTGGTACCCCGCCAGCAGCAGCGCGTCCATCACGCTGGCGGCCCGCTGCATGAACAGCCGCACGCGCCGCCCGTTCACCAGCACGGCGGCGCCGCCGCTCTCGGCGTTGTCTGCCGCCACTAGCGTGATGCCCACCGGCGTGGCGTACTCGGGGTCGTCCAGCTCGGCGTCCTCGTTCAAAAGCCGGCCGGAAAAGTCGTGCCCGGCCAGGGCCACGCGGTCTTGTGCCAGGCCCAGCTGCCCGGCCAGCGCCTCGCGCAGGCCGGGGGTCTTGCTGCCGCCGCCCACCAAAAACACGGCCGCCGGCGCGGCGCCGTTACACTCGGTTATCTTGTCGGCTATCACCTTGGCCAGCGAGGCCACCGCCGGCTCCATGGCCTGCAGCACCTCGGCGCCGGGCACCTCGTGCCGCTGGCCCAGAATGTCGGTGTAGGGGATGGCCACGCCGGCCGCGGCGGCCAGCTTCATCTCTTCGGCCGTGCCAAAGTCCACCAGATACTGCCGGATGACGGCCTCGGTCACCTCGTCGCCCGCGATGGTGGCCATGGTGTAGCCGCTCACGGTGCTGTCGCACGACAGCGCGATATCGGACGTGCCGGCCCCGATGTCCACCAGCGCCAGGTTCAAAAGGCGCAGGTCCTGCGGGATCACCGCACGCATGGCGGCAATGGGCTCCAGCGTCAGCGTGTCTATCTCCAGCTCCAGCAGCGCCATGCAGCGCCGCAGGCTGCCCACCACCTCGGCCGGCAAAAAGGTGGCGATGATCTGGGCCTCGGCCCGTTCGCCCTGGTGGCCCAAAATGGTGGAGAAAGGGTAGCCGTCCAGCTGGTAGCGCACCACCGAGTGCCCGGCGTAGTAGTAGGGAGAGTCCCCCGCGGCACTCTCGGCGTCCAGCTGCTGGCGCGCGGCGTTCACCGCCTCGTACTCCAGGCGGAACACGTCGGCCGGGCCGATGGACGTGCCGGCCGGGAAGGCCAGGGCGGCCGTGGCGCGGTTGGTTTTCAGCGCGCGCCCTGCGGCGGCCACGCTCACATGGCGAAACCGCACGCCCAGCTGTGCCTCGATGTCCTCCTTCACGCCGGCGGCCACCCGCGCCACCTGCTCGATGTCCTCTATCTGCCCGTCGATCATGGCGCGGCGGGGGTGCGTGGCGACGGCATGGGCCGCCACATGAAAAACGTCACCCTGCCTGCGCCCGGCTATGCCGATGACGCTGCGGGTGCCGATGTCCAATACAAAAATCAGGCCGTCGTCGGCCAGGGGCCTGCTGTTTTCCAAACGGGACCCTCCCTTTCAGCCTTGATACGTGCAAAAACCCCTGGGTAAGCACTGATTTAATCCCGCACCGGCGTATTTTCGGCTTTTTTGCACGGCAGCATCGTTATCGAAGTCTTAAATATCAACGGGGATATTCGCAACTTCTCTGCCTTGCTGCCGCGCAAAATTCCTCGCAAATCCATCCGATGGGTATTAATCAGCGCTTACCTATAGTGCGCCGGCGGAGTTCAGCCGGCGGTTCTTCTCGATGCGCTGCAGCTGGAACAGGTCCCGGCACAACACGTCCATCTGCCGCTCGGTGTAGTCGAAGAAGATGCAGCCATACTGGGTCTCGCCGTTGGGCATCTGCACCAGGCGCTGCACCCGCAAATGGAAGGTGAGCGGCTGCTGCAAGGGCGAGAATTCCAGCAAAAAGCGGGCGCCCTCGGGCAGCGGGATGGCAGAGCGCAGCCGCACGCCCGTCAGGCTGATGTCCATCACGGTCACCTCGATGGAGCGCTGTGCGCGCAGGGCGCTGGCCTCCTCGGCGCTGGCCTGGCCCAGCCGGCGGTAGAACTCGGCCTGTTCCTCTTCTGTGAACAGCGGCGCCAGCACGCCGGGCACCGCGCTGTTCACGCGGAAGGCGCCGCGCCGCTCGAAGTTTTGCAGCGGGCGCACCTCTTCCAGGCGCAAAAAGTTGCCGGTGGAAAGATACACCACGGCCACCAGGATGTGGGTGTCCAGCTGGCCATGGTGGGCATACAGCTTCACCGGCAGGCGGTACTGGAACAGCGGTATCATCTCGTCTTCCCGGGCGGTGATCTCCAGCGCGGTCTCTTCTATCTTGATAACGCGGCCCACGGCCAGCGTCTCGTTCTCAAGGCTTTTCACCTCGCACAGCGCGCCGATGTATTCCTGTGGTAAAGCCAGCATAAGGGCTCCTTCTCCTCGGTGTTGTGTGCGTTTTCGTTAGCCTGGCGCAAAAACGGGTTTGGATCATGCCGGGCTAGCTGGGGCGGTGGCCGTTGGGGTCTTGCGCGCGCAGCGCCTCCACGCCTTTGGCCACGGCCACCAAAACGTCCGACAGGTTCTGCAGCTCCTTGTGGCGATACTCGCCAAACACCTCGCCCGCCACCGTGGTCACGTAGAACGGCTTCAGCTCGTTCAGCGCGGCGGCCTTCACGGCGGCCAGGCAATACGGGCACTGGCAGATGTCCACATATTTTTCGGGCGAGGCGGCCAGCTCGTCGGCCAAAACCTTGTCCACCAGCGTTTGCATGTAGTTTCCCACCATCGGTCCAGCCCGCCTTTCGGGCAGCAGCCCGTGCTTTTCTATCCATTATACCAACACCGAAAGCTTTTGTTCAAGCCCCCGGCGCAAATTCCGCCTAGGGCTCGCCCGCCTGCTTTTGCTCCAGCCGGCGGTCTATCTCGCTTGCGGCGGCGTTGTGCTTGATGTTCCCCGACACGGTGAGGATCTGCATGTAGATGGCCGCGATCACCTCGTACAGCTCCACCGGCACGCCGCGCCCCACCTCCAGCATGCACAGCATGCTGGCCGCCGAGTCGTCCTTGAACACCGGGATGCCCTTCTCCTCGGCGATGCCGATGATCTTGTCGGCGATGTTGCCGTAGCCCGAGGCGATGACCACCGGCGCGGCGTTCTCCTCGGCGCGGTAGCGCAAAGCCACCGCCTTGCTGCGGTCTTCCCGTTTGTCCCGCGCGTCAGATCTTGACATCGATACCCATCCTTTTGTGCGGCAGGTCGCGGAACACTTCCATCAAACTGTGGGTGCGTTCCAGCCTGTCGATATTGATGCTCTCGAAACTGTAGCCGGTGGAGGCCACCGCCTGGCGAATGGCCGCGCCGATGCCTTTGAAGGCCTCGGTGTAGGCCGGCGGGCACAGCAGGTTCAGCGCGATGCGCTTGCCCACCACGTACAGCTCGGTCTCGAAGCGCCCGATGCCGTCCACGTCGAACACCAGCAGCATGTGGGTGGCGCCGCCCGCCTCGGCGTTCTTTTTGCCCTCGTCGGGCGGTGGGGCGTTGGGGTCTATCCATATCTCGGCAAAGGCCTGCAGGTCCATGTACTCCACCGGCACGATGTAGTGCAAGAGCGGCGTGAAGTTGCTGGGGCTGGACAGCAGGCTGTGGATGATCTTCTCCAGCTTGTCGCCGCTCAATAGCTGGATGTCCTCGCTTTTGGCCTGCCGCCCGATGATCTTGGCCAGCACCTCCATCACCTGGCTGTCGTCCTCGGCCGCGCGCGCCGCGCGCGCGCCGTCCGACAGCAGCGCGCCCACCTGCTCGGCGGCGTTTGGCTGCTGGGGCAAGATGCGCGCCAAAAAGGTCTGCAATTTATCCACCAGCGCCTCCTTGGCCGCGTCGCCGTCCATGGTGGACAGCAGCAGCCGCAGCGCGTCCGGCATGAAGTCGTCGTTGTCGTTGTAGCGCGAGAGGTTGTACACCACCAGCGGCAGGGTCTTCTCCATCTGCGGGGTGTACAGCACGCTGCCCTGGATGTCCTTCAGCAGCGTGAAGATCTCGGCTTTCAGCGCCTGGAACTTCTCGGGCGCGTCCGGCTGGCGCAGCGCGCCGATCAGGGCGTCCAGCCGCTCGCTCAGCGTTTGGCTGGCGGACAACCGGTCGGCCAGAAAGCTCAGGTTGTTGGCCACGGAATCCAGCACGTCGCGGCGGCCCATGGCCGCGTTCAGGCTTTTCAAAAACACCCCGATGCCGGTGGCCATCTCGCTGTTGTTCGGGTTCTCGGCCAGCATCTGGCGCAGCTGGTCGAACAGCTCGCCCCGGAACAGCGTGGTGTTCTCCTCCTGGCGCAGCAGCTCCGGCACGATCTCGTCCGGCTGCATCAGCAGCGCCTCGAACAGCTGCTCTATCTCCTGCGTCAGCGCCGCGTTGGTGCCGGGTATCAGCTGCAGCACCTCCTGCAGCATGCCGATGTTGCGGATGAGGCTGGCGGTGACGGTCGGGTCCTTCAACAGGTCGGCCAAAATGCGCGGGG
>JBFXKS010000013.1:0-14509 GCA_050173515.1 Oscillospiraceae bacterium
GTCGGCGTTGTCCTTCTTGCAGTCGATGAATTCCAGGATGTCGGGGTGGTCCACCCGCAAAATGCCCATGTTGGCGCCGCGGCGGGTGCCGCCCTGCTTCACCGCCTCGGTGGCCATGTTGAACACACGCATGAAGCTGACCGGCCCGGAGGCCACGCCCCCGGTGGAGCCCACCACCGCGCCGTTTGGGCGCAAGCGCGAAAAGGAGAAGCCCGTGCCCCCGCCCGACTTGTGGATGAGCGCCGCGTTCTTCAGCGAATCGAAGATGCCCTCCATGCTGTCCTCCACCGGCAGCACAAAGCAAGCGCTGAGCTGGCCCAGCGGCCGGCCGGCGTTCATCAGGGTGGGGCTGTTGGGCAAAAAGCGCAGATCCACCATCAAATCGTAAAATTTCTGCTCGGTGGCGCGCAGCTTGGCCTTGGTGTCGTAGCGTTTGTCCGCCGCGGCCACCGCCTTGGCCACCCGGCGGAACAGGCCGTCCAGCGTCTCCACCACCTCGCCTTTTTCGTTTTTGGCCAAATACCGCGCCGTGAGCACCTTCACCGCGTTTTCAGAGATCTCCGACAAGGCCATTTTTGCATCCTCCCATCCGTGTTCACCTCTATGACCACCGCCCGTGGCGGTAAATCCTGCCTGGACTCCCATTGTACCACTATATATTGTGGGTAGCAAGAGCGGTGCTACTAAATAAGCCGATTTTTTGCCTGCGCACGGCACGGGCCGTTTGACGCCGATGGGCAAAGTGCGTATACTGGCAGAATAGAGTATTGGAGGCATCACCTATGGATTTTTCCGGCAACCCGGCCAACCTGCCCGAGCTGGCCTTCACCCACGGCGGCCGCTTTCACGCGGACGACGTTTTTTCGGCCGCGCTTTTGCAGCTTTTGCGGCCGGACATCCGCATCCACCGGGGCTACACTGTGCCCAAGGGCTTCTCCGGCATCGTGTTCGACATCGGCAACGGGCCGTTCGACCACCACGCCAAGGGCAGCCCCCGCCGGCCGAACGGCACGCCCTACGCCGCCTTTGGCCTTTTGTGGCGCGCCTATGGCCACCACTTTTTGCCCGAAGAGGCCGCCGCGTCTTTTGACGAGAAGTTCATCCAGCCGCTGGACATCGACGACAACAACGGCACCGGGCACGTGCTGGCGGTGCTCATCGGCTCGTTCAACCCCACCTGGGACAGCGACCGCGACGAAAACGACGCCTTTTTTGAGGCGGTAGCGGTGGCCAAACAGCTGCTGCACCACCGGCTGGACAGCCTGGCCGCGCTGCTGCGCGGGCGGCCCATCGTGGAGGCCGCACTGGCAAAAATGACGGACGGCATCGTCACGCTGGAATCCTTTGTGCCGTGGAAACCCATCCTCATCCCGTCCACCGCCGAGTTCGTTATTTTGCCCTCGCCGCGCGGGGGATACTCTGTGCAGTGCGTGCCCAAGGACAACCGCGGCACCAACAAGGTGCCGTTCCCGCCCGCCTGGCGGGGCCAGCCACCCGAAGCCCTGCGCCGCCTGACGGGCGTTGCGGACATCACCTTCTGCCACGCCAGCGGCTTCATGTGTTCGGTGGGCAGCGTGGCCGGCGCCCGCGCCCTGGCCCAAACGGCCCAGGCCGCTGCCGCGCAAGACGCGGCGGGCCACGCGGGCGCCTCCGGGGCGGCCCAGGCCGCCAAGAACCCGGCGGGGCCGGCGGCGGCTTCTCTGCTGGAAAAGCCGTGAACTGGGCCTACCTGCTGCGCTGCCGTGACGGCAGCCTGTACGCCGGGTGGACCAACCAGCTGCAGGCCCGCCTGGCCGCGCACAACAACGGCACCGGCGCCAAGTACACCCGCAGCCGGCGGCCGGTGGCGCTGGCGTGGGCCTGTGCGTTTGCCGAAAAAAGCGACGCCATGGCGCAGGAGGCCCGCCTGAAACGCATGACCAAGGCCCAAAAGGAAGCACTGGCGGCCGCGTGGCGCGCCGCCCAAGGGGAACTGCCGCATGACGAAGCTTGAAAACAGCCTGCTGGATTCCTTCCGAAAATACGTCCCATGGGTTTTTATCATCGCTGCGGTGGCCGTGGCGGTGGCGGTGCGGTGCCTCCTGGTGCCCATCGTCTCCTCCGACATGCGGCTTTTTTTGTTGCCCTGGTACGAGGAGATGGTGGCGAATGGCGGCGGGTATGAAAGCGTTTTCCTCTCGCGCGGCAACTACAACACCGCCTACCTGTCCCTCATCTGGCTGGCCACCAAGCTGCCCATGCAGCCCATCGCGGCCATCAAGCTGTTCTCTTTTCTTGGCGATGCGCTGCTGGCCTGGGCCGCGGCGCTCATCGCGCGGCAACTGCTGGTGGCCAAGCGCTGGCGCAACCTGTACACCGCGCTGGCGTTTTGCGGCGTGCTGCTGCTGCCCACGGTGGTGCTCAACTCGGCCTACTGGGGCCAGTGTGACGCCATCTACAGCGCCTTTTTGCTGTTTGCCGTCTGGTGTGCGCTGCGCCAGCGGTATATCTTCACCTTTGTTTTTGCGGGGCTCGCCCTCGCGTTCAAGCTGCAGGCCATCTTCCTGCTGCCTGCGCTCATCATCCTCTACGTGTGCAAGCGGCGGTTTTCCATCCTCCACTTCCTGGTGCCGCCCGCCATTTTGGTGCTCTCCACCGCGCCCGACATCATCTACCACGGGGACATTTTGGCGCCCTTCCGCGTCTATGCCGGGCAGGTCACCATCGGCGACGGCGCCTATGTGAACTACCACAACCTGGGCGCCGTGTTCGGCAAGTTCGGCGACACCACCTTTTCCGTGCCGCTTATTTTGCTCTTTTTCCTCGTCTGCCTGGGCATGCTGGCCATCGTGCTGGTGCGCCGGCTGGACTTTTCCGGCGACGGCCTGTTGCTGCTGTGCGGCTGGAGCGTGATGGCCTGCGTGGTGTTGCTGCCCAGCATGCACGAGCGCTACGCCTTCGCCGGGGAGATCCTGCTGCTGCTGTGGGCCGTGCTGCGCCCGTCGGTGCGGCGGCTGGCCCCGGCCGTCACCTTTTACCTCATCGGCCTGATGGCCTGCTGCCGCTTTGTGCTGGGGCAGCTGTGGCCGGGGCAGAACATCTGGCTGGGCCTGCTGAACGCGGCCTGCTTCGCCGTGATAAGCACCCTGCTGCTGCACGACGCCGCCCGCGCGAGGCCCACAAAGTGAGGGATGGCCATGCAAAACCTTGAACTGGAACAGGCCCTTGCCCGGCTGCTGGACGCCGGGCCTTTTCGTATGGTGCTGTCTGCGCCGCGGCCCGGCCAGCCATACACCCGCGCCAGCCTTGTGCAGAAGGCGGGCGGCTGGCAGCTGGAGCAGCGCACCGCCACGCAGGCCTTTCACCAAAACCTGGCGCCGGCACAGCTGCCCGCCACGCTCGAGGGCCTGCTCACCACGGCGTTCAGCCAGCTCACCGCGTTCAGCGCCGGGCGGGAGCACCGCCTGAAGCTCACCAAAAAAGGCCGGGTGCTCACCGGCAGCACGGCCGGCGGCGCCGCGCCCGCGCCCGAGGCCCCCGCCCACGACCGCCAAAAGCGGCACCTCTTCCCCGAGGGCACGCCTGTGCCGCCGCTGGTGGACATGGGCGTGTTCACCGCCGAGGGCAAGGTGGTGGCGGCCAAGCGGGACAAATACCGCCAGATCGACCGCTTTGTGCAGCTGGTGGAGGACGCCCTGAAACCGGGCGCGCCCCAGCGCCTGAACATCGTGGAGTTCGGCTGTGGCAAAAGCGCGCTCAGTTTTGTTCTCTACCACTATCTCACGCAGATGCGTGGCATCGACGTGCACATGACCGGGCTGGACCTGAAGGCCGACGTGGTGGCCACGTGCACCCGCACGGCCGAAAAGTACGGCTATACGGGCCTGCGCTTTTGCCACGGGGACATCGCCGAGTACCACAGCGCAGAGCCGGTGGACATGGTGCTGGCGCTGCACGCCTGCGACACCGCCACCGACTTCGCCCTGGCCAAGGCCGTGGCATGGGACGTGCCCACCCTGTTCTCGGTGCCCTGCTGCCAGCACGAGGCCAACGCGCAGATAGAGAGCGAGGCCCTTGCCCTGCTCACGCGCTACGGCATCGTGAAAGAGCGCGTGGCCGCCCTGATGACCGACGCCATCCGCGCCAATTTGCTGACCGCCTGCGGCTACAAAACGCGGCTGGTGGAGTTCGTGGGCTTCGAGCACACGCCCAAGAACATCATGATCCGGGCGGTGAAGGCCAGCCAGCCAGCCTCGGTGCGAAAGCGCGCGCTGGATGAGGTGCGGCGCCTGGCCGACGCCTTCCACCTGAGCCCCTGCCTGCTGTCTTTGCTGGAGGGCACCGGGCGTTTGCCTTAGCCCTTTGTATATTTCGGGCAAAATATTGGCTTTTGTATTATAAAAAGCGCGTGGCAACGCCACGCGCTTTTTATTTGATTGTTTCCCGTCGAAGCCGCTCTCTGCCTATTTCAAGGCGAACTTGCCCAGCATCCAGTAGGCGTGCTCCGAAATTTTGATATAGATGCGGTCCGGGTCGATGCCCAGCGTCTGCTCCAACAGTTTCGTCACCTCGGCCGAAAAGGCGTCGTAGGCCTCCTTGCCGGCCGAGCCGAACACGTCCGCGCTCAAAATCACCGCCGGTTCCTCGGTGCCGCGGAAGTAAAGTGGGCTTTTTTCACGAAAATCTACCATCAGCTGGCTCTCTTTTTTGCCAATACCGGGCATCAGCTCGCCCAAGCGCGCTTTGATGGTATCCATTTTATCCTTCGGGATCGGTACGTTCGCAATGGTGTTGATATATGGCATGTTGTTTTCCTCCCAAGTCCTTTTTACGCTAAAGATTGGCGGGGTGGTCCCGAACAGCACCATTATAGCGCGTTGCCGCCGCGATTACAATCACCCGGCGTGCCTTTTTGTATGCTTGTCCTGCCGGGCGCCTTGTACTATAATGTTAAAAAGCGTGCGGGTTTCAAAATCACTGTTTTTCGGGAGGCCCTGTTTATGGGAAAACGGGTTTTGGCATGGGTGGCCGCGGCCGCCTGCCTGTTGCTGGTGGGCTGCGCCAACCCCGCCGGGGACAACTTTGCCAACCAGGTGACCGACTGGCGCCCCGAAAGCCGCCGGGACGCCTATGGCGAGCCGTCCGACATCGTGCCCTACGACGCCCCCGGCTTTGAGGCCGAGCTGGGCTTCATCGTGACGGATTACCCGGACGACGACGCCTTGACACCCATCAAGAACTTCGCCATCGACAGCTGGTTTGCGCAGATCGAGTACGAGACCGCCGACGAGCGCGTGCTGGTGGTGCGCATCGCCCGCGAGGACGCCGGCGGCAAGCGCCTGGTGGACACCTACCACGAGGGCCACTACTCGAACCCGCAGGAGCTGGACGTGGACGGCGTGGAGGTGCGCGTGCGCATGGCCGAGCGCGGCTGCACGCTGGTGTCGTGGGTGAAGGGCGGCTTCCAGTACCTCATGCACTCCAACAACCTGCAAAGCCCGCCCACCACCGAGGAGATCACCGCGCTGGTGGCAGGCCTCTCCACCGTGGAGGCCACCGACGCGTCCGCATCAAACCCCGGCGCATAGCGCGCCTTGATGTTTTGGCATAAATATTCACAAAATGCTTGATTTTATTCATTTTAGATGTATAATGGAGCCATCGCAGGGCTTGCCCCGGCTTTTTTACTTATAAACATACATTCATACCCGATGAGACACCCGGAAAGGGGACCGAGCAGATGCAGCAGGCAAAAAAACAATACAGCAAGGTGGTGTTGGCCTACTCCGGCGGGCTGGACACCTCCATCATCATCCCGTGGCTGAAGGAGAACTACCAGTGCGAAGTGATTGCCATGGAGGCCGACGTGGGCCAAAAAAGCGAGCTGGACGGCCTGGAGGAGAAGGCCAAGGCCACCGGCGCCTCCAAGCTTTACATCGCCGACATCCGCAAAGAGCTGGTGGAGGACTTCATCTGGCCCACGCTGAAGGCGGGCGCCAAGTATGAGGGCTACCTGCTGGGCACCAGCTTCGCTCGGCCGCCCATTGCCAAGGCGCTGGTGGACATCGCCCGCAAGGAGGGCGCCGACGCCATCTGCCACGGCGCCACCGGCAAAGGCAACGACCAGGTGCGCTTCGAGCTGACCGCCAAGGCCTTGGCGCCCCAGCTGGCCGTCATCGCGCCCTGGCGCGAGTGGGACATCCAAAGCCGCGAAGAGGCCATCGACTACGCCGAGGCCCATGGCGTGCCGCTGTCCTTTTCCCGCAGCACCAGCTACTCGCGCGACCGCAACCTGTGGCATCTGTCCCACGAGGGGCTGGAGCTGGAGGACCCGGCGCTGGAGCCCAACTACGACCACCTGCTGGAGCTGGGCGTCAGCCCGGAAAAAGCGCCCGACAAGCCCGTGTATGTCACGCTCGATTTTGAGGCCGGCATCCCGGTGGCGCTGGACGGCAAGAAAATGGACGGCGTGGCGCTCATCGATGCGCTGAACGCAGTGGGCGGGGCCAACGGCATCGGCATTCTGGACGTGGTGGAAAACCGGCTGGTGGGCATGAAGAGCCACGGCGTGTACGAGACGCCGGGCGGCACCATCCTCTACCGCGCACACGAAGTGCTGGAGAGCCTGTGCCTGGACAAGGAGACCACCCACTTCAAGCCCATTGTGGCGCAGCGCATGGCCGAGCTGGTGTATAACGGCCAGTGGTACACCCCGCTGCGCGAGGCCATCAGCGCCTTTGTGGACAAAACCCAGGAGACCGTGAGCGGCCAGGTGAAGCTCAAGCTCTACAAGGGCAACCTCATCACCGCGGGCGTCACCAGCCCCTACACCCTGTACGACGCCGACACCGCCAGCTTCACCACCGGTGAGCGCTACAACCACGCCGACGCCGCCGGCTTCATCAACCTGTTCGGCCTGCCCATCAAGGTGAAGGCCGAGCTGGACGCCAGGCGCCAGCAAAATAAATAACCGCCTACACATCAAAACCGCCCGCCGCCCGCCCGTGGCGGGCGGTTTTTTGCCGCCCGTGGCCGCGGCGGTATCTTCTTGCAATTTACACAAAATCCATGTATCATATTTTTATGTATGCGCCGATATCCGGCTGGTTTTTCTCGCGGGGCCATCGCGCGGCACACCACCATTTTCTATGCTGGAAAGGAGGTCAGGCCAGCATTGGATAATGCCAAACCCTTTCATATTCTAGCGGTTTCTTTGTTGTTGCTGCTTTGTTCTTTGTTTTCGGCCTGCACCCCTTCCACCGAGGGCTTCGAGCGGGACGGCGAGCCCATCCTCTCGGACCCCAGCTTCCAGCGCACGCCGCCGGCGGTGAAAGAGGCCGAGTACGTGGGCACCAACCAACAAGTGCGCGAGGCCGACGGCAACAGCGCCGTCATCGACATGACGAACGTGGCCCAGGGCTACATCGCGGTGAAAAGCACCAGCCTGGCCGAGTCTCTGGTGCGCGTCACCAAAACCTCGGGCAGCACCTCGGACGTGGACGACTACCGCTTTGCCAGCGACGGCACCGTGCAGTTTCTGCCCATCACCCGGGGCGACGGCACCTACACCTTCGATCTGATGCATCGCGGCGAAGAGACGGCCACCGGCGCCAACTACTACAGCTTTTTGGTGGCGGAGGCCACCGTGGCGCTGGAGAGCGAGTTCGCCCCGTTTCTGGTGCCGAACATCTTTGTGAGCTACACCGCCGACTCCAGCGTGGTGGCCAAATCTTACGAGATCGCCCAGCACGCCTCCACCGACCTTGAGGTGGCCCAGCAGATCTACTATTGGATCGCCGGCAACATCACCTACGACACCTTCAAGGCCGAGCAGATAAAAGGCGCGCTGTTGCGCAACTATACGCCCAATCCAGACGACACCCTGGCCGCCAAGAAAGGCATCTGCTACGACTATGCGTCCCTGGCGGCCGCCATGCTACGGGCCAACGGCATCCCCTGCCAGCTGATAAAGGGCGATGTGAAGCAGGGCAAGAGCACGCTGTACCACGCGTGGAACCTGTTTTGGACGGAAGAGACCGGCTGGATCTCCATCAAGATGCCCACCTCCGCCCACGACTGGAACCGCATCGACCTCACCTTTGTGGCCGGGCGCGGCAGCTCTCTCTCCCAGTTCATCGGCGACGGCGAAAACTACAACGGGCTGGCCGCTTTTTAGGGCCACCTGCCCAGCGCGAAATTCCGCGGCCGCTTTGCCGGCCGAAACCAGAGGAGGAACCACCATGCCGGAGAAAAAGAGGAAAAACCTGCCCGCGCCAGACCTTGCGGCCTTTTTTGAGAGCCTGACCATGCTGCTGAGCGCCGGGGTACCCGCCAACGAGTGCCCCGACATCATCGCCAACGACATGGCCGGCAGCCGCCTGGCCGAGGTGGCCGCGCAGGTGAACACCCTGCTGAGCGGCGGCGAGGTGTTCATTCTCAGCCAGGCGCTGGAGATGACAGGCTGCTTCCCAGACTATGCCGTGGAGATGGTGCGTCTGGGCGAGGAGTCTGGCCGGCTGGAGACCACCACCACGCGCCTGGGCGAATACTATCGCCGGCAGGAGGCGCTGGCCCAGAGCATCCGCAGCGCTGTCAGCGGGCCGGTGCTGCTGCTCGTGATGATGAGCGTGGTGCTCATCTTCCTCATCCTGTTCGTGCTGCCGGTGTTCGAAAACGTGTTTGCCTCGCTGGGCATGGCCGGCGGCAGCGGCATGGGCGGCGCCTTTTTGGCCGCGCGCATCGCCATGGTGGCGGTGGGCGTGCTGCTGCTGTGCGTGCTGGCGCTGGTGGTGGCCTACCTGCTGCCCGGCGGGCGCCGCCGCCTGGCCTCGCTGGCCGAGCGCTTCCCGCTCACCCGCCGCATCCACTACGCGCTGAACGCCGGGCGCTTCACCGGGGGCCTTTCCATGCTACTGGCCAGCGGCATCCCCACGGGCGAGGCCGTGGACAAGGCCGCCGCGCTGGTGAGCAACCGGCGCATCGCCGAGAAGATACCCGCCGCCCGCGCGCAGGTGGACGCCGGCGAAGATTTGGGCAAGGCCCTGGTGGACCAGGGCGTGCTGGACGGCTTCGAGGCCAAGATATTGCTGAGCGCCTCGCGCGCCGGGCAGACCGAGCAGGCCATGCAAAACCTGGCCGAGGTGTACTCGGACGAGGCCAACAGCGGCATCGACCGCCTGCTGGGCATGATAGAGCCCGCCCTGGTGGGCATCCTCAGCGTGGCCATCGGCGTCATTTTGCTCAGCGTCATGCTGCCGCTCACCAGCATCCTCAGCGCCATCAACTAAAAGAAGCAAAGGAGGCCCCGCCGTGATGAAACGCAGCCATGCCCGCCCGAAGGGCGGAGGCGGCTTTGCCCTGGCCATCACCGTTGTGCTGTTTGCGCTGGTGCTGGTGGTGCTGGCCAGCGGCACGCTGAACCTGGCCGGCGGCGCCGACGCCGAGGGCGTGGAGGCCACCCGCCGCGCCATCGAGCGGGCGGCCGTGCTGTGCTATGCCACCGAGGGCTTCTACCCGCCGGGCCTCAGCTATATCGAAAGCCAATACGGCGTGCAGATCGACCGCACGCGCTACTCTGTGCGCTACGAGGCCTTTGCGCCCAACATCACACCCATCATCGTGGTGGCCGCCAAATAGTTTTGCACCCGAATTTTTTGAAGGGAGGGGACCAAACTGCACACAAAGAAACATCGCTCCGGCGTGGTGGCCGGCATTTTGCTGCCCATGGGGCTCATCTGCCTGTTCGCCTTCTGCTCGCTGGCGCTTGCGCTGCTGGGTGGCCGGGCCTACCGGCAGATACAGGCCGGCGTGGAAGACAGCTTTGGTTCCACCGTGGCCGCCAGCCACCTGCGCACCAAGCTGAGCCAAAACAACGCCGTGGGCGCCGTCTCGCTGCGCGACGAGGGCGGCGTACAGGTGCTGGCCATCGCCACCACCACGGGCGAGGCGGACTATGAGACCCGCATCTACCTGCACGAGGGCACGCTGTGGGAGCGTTTCGTCACCGCCGACACGCCGTTCTCCACGGTGGGCGGCATCCAGATAGCCCAGCTGGCGCGGTGCACTTTCGCCATCTCGCCCGACGGGCTGTTCACCTCTGAGATAGAGAGCAGCGAGGGCAGCGTGGTGCGCGTGGCCTTCGCGCTGGCGGAAGGGGGCGTGCTATGAGGCGGCGCTACCGCAACGTGGCCTTTTTGGCCGAGCTGCTCATCAACATCCTCGTTTTCAGCGTGTCGTGCGCGGTGCTGGTGGGGCTGTTCGGCAAGGCCGGGCAAATAGCCGCAGGCACCCGCGAGGAGACCTTTGCCGGCACCGAGGTGCAAAGCCTGCTGGAGACGGTGAAGGCCCGCGGCACCGAGGGCCTGGCCCACGGCGTGCCGCAGCCCGACGGCAGCGTGCTGTGCTTTTACGACGCCGAGTGGAACCCCACCGGGCAAGACGACGCCCGCTATCAGGTGCGGCTGGCACTGCAGCCGGAGGAGACCGCCGCCGGCGTGCTGAACCACCTGTCGGCCGTGGCGCAGGACGCCGCCGGCCGCGAGATATGCCGTGTGCAAACGGCCAACTACCACCCGGCGGGAGGTGACGGCGCATGAGAGAGAAGCAAACCGCCCGCCGCCCGGCCCGCGCCGGCGTGGGCACCGGCACCACCTCTTTGCTCATGATCTTCACCGTGCTGTGCTTTGCCACGCTGGCCATGCTCAGCCTGTCCACCGCCGCCTCGAACCAGCGCATCCAGCGCCGCGGGCTGGAGCACACGCAGAGCCTCTCGGCCGCCCGGGGCGAGGCCGCCGTGGCCACCGCCAAGCTGGACGCTTTGCTGCTGGCGCTTTCGGGCCAGCACGCCGACGCGGAAAACTACATGATCGACGCCCTTTCCTCCGCCGAGTTCGATGGCTGGGAGGCGGACGCCGCCAGTGCCACCGTGCGCCTGACCACGGTGGTGGACGAGGAGAATTTGCTGATCACCGAGCTGCAGCTGCTGCCGCTGGGCGAAGACGCCCGCTACACCCTGCTGCGGCAAACGCCCACGCTGGCCGCCGGCTGGGTGCCCGAATACGAGGGCGAACTATGGCCCGGGGCCGGCTAACGCCGGCGCGCATGACCCAAACCCGTAAAACCCATGCGGCCCGCCGCCGCAGAAGGGAGCGTCCATCTTGGATCTGAAAGAACTGCTTTTGCTGGCCACCGAGGCCAACGCCTCCGACATGTTCTTCATCGCGGGCTTCCCGCCGGCCTACCGCAAGGACAGCCAGGTGACCAAAGTGTGCGAGGAGCCGCTGAGCGTGGCCGGCGTGGAGGCGCTGGTGCGCGAGATCTACGCGCTGACCAACAACCGCCCCATTGAGAACCTGCTGTCGGACGGCGACGACGACTTCTCCTTTTCGGCGCCGGGCGTGGGGCGCTTTCGGGCCAACACCTTTCGCCAGCGCGGCAGCCTGGCCGCCGTGGTGCGTGTGGTGATGTTCGACTTGCCCGACCCCGCCAGCCTGCAAATTCCCGAGGTGGTGATGGGCCTGAGCGACTTCACCAAGGGCCTGGTGCTCATCACCGGGCCGGCCGGCAGCGGCAAGTCCACCACGCTGGCCTGCCTTGTGGACAAGATCAACTCCACCCGGGCCGACCACATCGTCACCATGGAGGACCCCATCGAGTTCATCCACCGGCACAAAAAGAGCATCGTGACCCAGCGCGAGATAAACGGCGACACCCGCGACTATGCCAGCGCCCTGCGGGCGGTGCTGCGGCAGAGCCCCGACGTGATCCTGGTGGGCGAGATGCGCGACGCCGAGACCATCGAGATAGCCGTGACCGCCGCCGAGACCGGGCAGCTGGTGCTGTCCACGCTGCACACCACGGGTGCGGCCAACACGGTGGACCGCATTTTGGACATCTTCCCGCCCAACCAGCAGCACCAGATACGCATCCAGCTGTCCATGGTGCTGCGTGCAGTGGTCAGCCAACAGCTCATTCCCGCGGTGGACGGCAAGCTGGTGCCCGCCTTCGAGGTGATGCTGCTCACCCCGGCCATCCGCAACATGATCCGCGAGAGCAAGGTGCACCAGATCGACTCGGCCATTTTTGCGGGCGCCGCCATGGGCATGGTCACCATGGACCAAAGCATCCTCACGCTGTACAAGCAGGGCCGCATCTCCGCCGACACCGCGCTGCAATACTCGGTGAACCTGGAGGAGATGCGCAAAAAGGTGCAGGGCGGATGACGGGCCCCGCCGTTCGCGTGCAGGTTTTGGGCGGGCTGTCCATCTGGGCCGGCGACGTGCCGCTGCTGGAAAACCCCGCGCTGCCGGACGTGCACTGGCAGCTGTTTTGCATCGCGCTGCTCTGCCCAGATCTGGCGGCAGACCGGCGAAAACTGGTGCGCGCGCTGTGGCCTGAAAAAGCCCCGAAAAACATTAAAAAAAGCCTGGAAAATGCCACCGGGGCCCTGCGGCTGGCCTTTGAGCAGGCCCATTTCCCCGAGGCGCCGCTGGTGAGCACCGGGCCCGGCTATGCGGTGAACCCAGCCATCCACTTCGACGTGGACCTGTGGCGCTTCGAGGCCGCCCTGGCGCAGGAGCCGACCACCACCGCTGACGGCGAGGACCCGCTGGCCCTTTATCCCGAGGCGCTGGAGCTGTACGCCGGGGCCCTTTTGCCCCAGCTGGCCACCGCACCATGGGCCGCAGCGCTGGCGGCGCAGGCACGCAGGCTGTTCATCTACGCGGCGCACACGCTGTGTGCCGCGCTGCTGGCCGCCCAGCGCCACAGCCAGCTGCTGGAGGTGGCCACCGCCGCCACCGCCGCCCAGCCGGACGAAGAGGGCCTTTACGTCTACGTGTTCCGGGCGCTGGCGGGCCTTGGCATGCCGCGGGCCATCATCCCGGCCTACCACCGCACCACCCGTCTTTTCAGCGAGTTTTTCGGCCGAAAGCCCGGCTGGGAGATACCGGACATCTACCAGACGGCCTGCGCCCAGGTGGACCCCGCCGAGCAGGACATTTTGGTCATCACCGGAGACTTGCGCCTGGCCACGCAGGAGCACACGGCCGACGGCCCGCTGTACTGCACTTACGAGGTGTTCCGCTACCTGTGCCAGATGGCCGGGCGCACCGCCCGGCGCAGCGGCGGCAGCGTGGGGCTGCTGCTGGTGCAGCTGCGCGCGTTGCCCGGAGGCCCGCCGCCGCTGGCCCGCCAGCTGGCCGCCGCCATGCACCAGCTGAAAAACCTGCTCTCGGGCGAGCTGCTGCGCAAAAGCGACACCTTCACCCGCTATTCGCCCCACCAGTTCCTCATCATGCTCAGCGTGGACAAACCCCTGGGGGTCGAGCTGGTCACCCGGCGCATCGAGAGTGCCTGCCGCCCGTTTTTGGCCCCGATGGGCATGGCGCTGGGCTTCTCCACCGCTTTTTTGGAAACGCCCGGATAGTTGCCTTTTATCTTCGCTTCAGCAGACGAAAACCCCGGAAATCCTTGAGACTTCCGGGGTTTTTCAGCTATTTTTTTCCTATTTACTGCCTATTTTACGCCATGTAGGCGTATTTGAAGTTCACCCAGCCCAGCGGAGAGTAGATGTACTCTTTCAGGTCCTCGCTCACCAGGTAGGGGTTGACGTAGTAGAACAGCGGCAGCAGCACATAGGTGTCGCGCAGCACTTCTTCCGCCTCGTACATCAGCTCGGCGCGGGCGGCCAAATCGCTCTCGGTCTTTATCCCGGCCAGCAGCCCGTCGTACAACTCTTTCCAGGTCTGGTCCTTGTTGGGGCCATAGTAGGCGCCGCTGCCAATGGGGCCGTCTTTGCCCAGGCGCGGGTGGTTGTTGCCCGAGGCGCTCTCATACACCTCCAGGAAGGTGCTGGGGTCGGTGTAGTCGGCTATCCAGCCCAGGCGGCTGGCCGTGAAGTCGCCCTCGGTCAGCGCCGTGGTGATCACCGCCCAGTCGCGCTGGTCGATGGTGGGCGCGATGCCATAGTCGCCCCACATGTCCTGCACGGCCGAGACGATCATCACGTTGCGGGTGCTGGGGTTCATGCTGAACTCGAAGGCCGGGAAGTTGGTGAATTGGCCGCTGGCCTCGTCGTAGTCGTAGTATTTTTTCAAAATCTCCAGCGCCTGGTCGATGTTGGCCTGCTTGTCGGCGGGGTCGTTGCTCCACCAGTCGCCCGCTTTGCTGCGGAAATCGGTGCCGGTGCCGTCGTCCATGTTGGTGGCCACAAACCCGCTTGCCGGGGTCTCGCCGCTCTGCATCACCACGTCCACCAGGTAGTTGCGGTCTATCAGCAGGCCCAAGGCATGGCGCACCTCGGCGTTCTGCTCGGCGTTCCAGTCTGCCCAGTCGGCGTCGGTGTCGCCCTCGCTGGAAAGCCCTGGCTTCAGGCTCTTCTCCACTTTGAACTCGATGTATTAGTTGCCAACATATTCTCCGATGAAGAATCTGGTGCCCAGCCGCTCCTCTATGAACTCGGGGATCATCTGCTGCGGCACGTTTTACAGGAAATTGTATTTGCCGTTCTTAAAGTTCACAAAGTTTGCGT
>JBFXKS010000014.1:0-14230 GCA_050173515.1 Oscillospiraceae bacterium
CCAGTGTGTCACCAAACTCTTTCTTATCGACGAACCAACGGCTGTTCCAGTCTCGGATGATGCCGACGCGCAGGCCGTTCGGATTGACTTTCTGACCCATAGTTTCTTTACCCCTCCCTTACGCTTCCATCTCTTCGAGGACCACGGTGATGTGGCTGGTCCGCTTGAGGATTCTGAATGCCTTGCCATGGTCCTTGGGTTGTATGCGCTTCAGGGTGGGGCCGGCGGTGACATAGCATTGCGCGACGTAGAGATTGTCCTTGTCCATGTTATGGTTGTTCTCGGCGTTTGCCATGGCGCTTTTCACCAGCTTGTACAGTGGCTCGCTGGCGGCCTTGGGGGTGTACTGCAGGATGGCCAGCGCCTTGTCCACAGGTTGCTTGCGGATGAGGTCGAGAACCACCGAAACCTTGCGGGGCGAGATGCGGGCGTATTGCAGCTTCGCTTTCGCCATTTGCTTTTCGTCCATCTGTGTCTCTCCTCTCCGTTTAGCGTGTGGTTTTGCTGCCGGCGTGGCCGCGGTAGGTGCGGGTGGGGGCGAACTCGCCCAGCTTGTGGCCCACCATGTCTTCGGTGATGTACACCGGCACATGCTTGCGGCCGTCGTGCACCGCAAAGGTGTGGCCCACAAAGTCCGGGAAGATGGTGGAGGCGCGGCTCCAGGTTTTGATCACCCGTTTTTCACTGTTCACATTCATGCCCTGCACACGCTTCAGGAGCGAGGCCTGGACGTACGGTCCTTTTTTAACACTTCTGCCCATTTCGTCTCCTCCTTACTTGCGGCGCTTGACAATCAACTTGTCGCTGGCTTTATGCTTTTTGCGGGTTTTATAGCCCAGGGTGGGCTTGCCCCACGGGGTCACCGGGCTGGGCCGGCCAATGGGGCTCTTGCCCTCGCCGCCGCCATGGGGGTGGTCCACCGGGTTCATCACACTGCCGCGCACGGTGGGCCGCCAGCCCATGTGGCGTTTGCGCCCGGCCTTGCCGATGTTCACGTTTTCGTGGTCGATGTTGCCCACCTGGCCGATGGAGGCGATGCACTCCAGCGGGAAGTTGCGAATTTCGCCCGAGGGCAGGCGCACCAGCGCATACTTGCCCTCTTTGGCCATCAGCTGGGCCGAGGTGCCGGCGCCGCGCACCAGCTGCGCGCCCTTGCCGGGGTACATCTCGATGTTGTGGATGACCGTGCCGACCGGGATGGTCTTGAACTGCATGGCGTTGCCGGGCTTGATGTCGGCCTGTGGGCCGTTCATGATGGCGTCACCCACCTGCATGCCCTCGGCGGCGATGATGTAGGCCTTCTCGCCGTCCTCATACTCGATAAGGGCGATGTGGGCCGAACGGTTGGGGTCGTACTCCAGCGTTTTCACGGTGGCCGGCACATCGAACTTCGAGCGTTTGAAATCGATGACGCGGTATTTGGTGCGGTTGCCGCCGCCGTGATGGCGCACGGTGATGCGGCCGTTTGCGTTGCGGCCGGCATGCTTTTTCATGGGCTCCAGAAGGCTGCGCTCCGGCTCGACCTTGCTCAGCACCGAGTAGTCGGTGACGGTCATGCCGCGGCGGCCGGGTGTTGTGGGCTTGTACTTTTTGATGGCCATGGGCTGTTACTCTCCTCGTTTGGATTTTGCGGGGCACGGGCGGCCCCATACTGAATGCGCCGAAACGGCGCTGCGGCGGTGTGGGATGCTATGAGTTCCCAGCTTGGTGGGAACCTCGCCGCATGGTTAGGAGATTTTTTGTTTTCTTGGCGTAACGCGCCAAGAAAACAAAAAATCTAAGTCATGCTCTCAAAGAACTCGATGCCTTTGCTGGCGGGCTTCAGGGTGACGATGGCCTTCTTGTAGGACGAGGTGTAGCCGGTGGTGCGCCCTTGCCGGCGCATCTGGCCGCGCACCGAGATGGTGTTCACCTTGGCCACGTCCACGCCAAAGAGTTCTTCCACCGCGCGGGCAATGCTGATCTTGTCGGCGGTTTTGGCCACCTTGAAGGTGTACTTTTTCATGTGGATGCCCTGCATGGAGTTCTCGGTGATGATGGGGCCCAACACGATGTCCTGCGGTGCAACTTTCATTGCGCGAACACCTCCTCGATTTTGCGGGCGGCATCCACGCTCATCACGAAGGTGCCGGCGTTCAGGATGTCGTACACGTTGATCAGGCTGGCCGGGGTGGTTTTCACGCCCGGGATGTTGGCGGCGCTCTTCACCATTTTCTGGTTGGCGTCGCCCAGCACGATGAGCGTCTTTTTGCCGGCGCCCAGCGCGCCCAGCATGTTCACCACGGTCTTGGTCTTGAACTCGTCCACCTTGAACTCGTCCACGATGACGATCTCGCCGGCGGCAGCCTTGCTGCTGAGGGCGCTGAGCAGCGCCAGGCGGCGCAGCTTGCGGTTCAGCCGGTAGCTGTAGTCGCGGGGCTTCGGGCCCAGGGCCACGCCGCCGCCCACCCACTGGGGCGAACGGATGGAACCCTGGCGGGCGCGGCCGGTGCCTTTTTGGCGCCAGGGTTTGCGCCCGCCGCCGCGCACCTCGGCGCGGGTTTTGGTGCTTTGGGTGCCCTGCCGCTGGTTGGCCAGATAGTTGACCACGGCGGCGTGCATGGCGCTGGCGTTCGGCTTGATGCCGAAGACGGCATCCGAAAGCTCTATTTTCTCGACTTTTTTGCCGCTCATATCCACTACGTCAAATTGTGCCATCTCTCACTCCTCCTTAGGCCTTCACGCTGTCGCAGATGCACACGATGCTGCCCTTGGCACCGGGCAGCGCACCCTTGATGGCGATGAGATTGTTTTCGGCGTCAATCTTGGCCACCATGAGGTTCTGCACAGTGACGCGCTCGGCGCCCATATGGCCGGGCAGCTTTTTGCCCTTCATCACGCGCGACGGGGTGCTGCATGCGCCCAAAGAACCGGCGTGCCGGTGAATGGGGCCGCCGCCGTGGGTGGCCCGCATCATGTGGCCGTTCCAGCGCTTGATGTTGCCGGCATAGCCCTTGCCCTTGCTGGTGCCGGTCACGTCCACCTTGTCGCCTTCGGCGAAAAGGTCCGCTTTCAAAATGTCGCCCACCTTCATCTCGGAGATGTCTTCCAGGCGGAACTCGCGCAGCGTCTTCTTGGGGGCCACGTCGGCCTTGTCGAAGTGGCCTTTGGCGGGCTTTGACACGCGCTTGGTGGAAACATCGCCAAAGCCCAGCTGAACGGCCTCGTAGCCATCGCTCTCCACCGTTTTCTTCTGGATAACGACGCAGGGGCCGGCCTCGACCACGGTGACCGGGACGACCTTGCCGGCTTCGTTGTAGAACTGCGTCATGCCAACTTTCTTGCCGATGATACCTTTTTTCATTGCGGCTGTGCCTCCTTATAGGTTATTGGTTGACCGCCCTTTACCATTATAAATAGGGCGCAGCGGCCAACATGACCCTTGTACCACAGATGGGGTACTAAAGCTTGATTTCGATCTCCACGCCGGCCGGCAGCTGCAGGCTGGTGAGGGACTCGACCGTTTTGTTGGACGGGCGGATCACGTCGATGAGGCGCTTGTGGGTGCGCGTCTCGAACTGCTCGCGGGAGTCCTTGTACTTGTGCACCGCGCGCAAAATGGTGATGATCTCTTTGTCTGTGGGCAGCGGCACGGGCCCAGACACCCGCGCGCCGGTGCGTTTGGCCGTCTCCACGATCTTTTCGGCCGCGGCGTCGATGAGAGATGCATCATAGCTTTTCAGGCGGATCCTGATTTTTTCCTTGACTGCCAAATGAAATCGCCTCCTGTACTTTCTGTGTGAAATATTGGCGGTTTGCAAAATACAAGACACTGCGCCGGGTGTTTCATCTTTTTGCATGAGAAAAGCCGGTGAACCGCTGAAACAGTTCGCCCGGACACACCTCATGGCAAATTGACTTCCCGAAAGGGAAAGGTGGAAATTGGTTCGCACCGAAGGGCGCGAACATAACCCTTTGCCGTCAGTATTTTTTCGCCCGGTTCTCTGACCCGACATACTCCGCGGAAAAACCGGATGCCCCTGTGCCTTGCACCAATGGCCCCGCAACCTCCCGCTTCATCGCACATCGCACCCCGCCGTGCACGACGGGGCATTTGCAGTCGCCTAGTCAGTTTACCAGATAGCCGCAGGGATTGCAAGTGTTTTTTACAGTTTTTTTGGTGGCCCTGAAGCGGCGCCATCCGGCCCGGCGCCCGCTTTGGCGTGCCGCCGGCGCAGCAGGGCATAGGCCACCAGCAGCGCCGCGCTGCCCACAACCACCAGCGCGATGATGAGCAAGGCGCAGTGCAAAAAGAATGTGTCCGGCAGCTGGAGGATGACGGGGTCGGTGGCGGCGTCGAATATCCAATAGTCGTTGTTGAAGGCCAGGCGGTGGAAGAGGACGAAGAAGTTCTCCCAGCTGGCCAGGATGACGAGCCCCGCCACGGCGGGCAGCGCCAGCGAGAGGATGCCCGCCAAAAGCAGGAAACCGGGCCGCTTTTTGCGCAGCTGCCAGATGGCGCCCACGGCGGCCAGCGGCAGCGCCACCAGCAGCAGCACCTGGATGGCGTCGAAGATGTTTTTCACCTCGGCGAAATGGATGCGTCCGGCCTCGGACATGGGCAAGGTGGGGAAGTGCAGCGCGCCACGGTAGAACAGGCTGTTGTAGTCGATGAGGGCGTCGTAGTTGGCGCGGATGTCGGCGGCGCTGAAGCCGGAGGCGCCCGGGATGTCGAGGGCAGTGATGTCCCGGTAGTAGAGCGGGCGGAAGGCGAGGGTGAGCACCACGGCGAGCGAAAACAGCAGCAGCACCACCACCAGCGCAAGCGGGATGTCGAGGGCGGTGATGCGTTTTTTCTTTTGCATGGCGGCTCCCTTCGTTCATATGCAAATGACAGGCATGGCAGAGAAGACCCGTGTGCGGGGCGCGCGGGCACACCGCGGCAGCTCACGCATCGCCGGCATCTTTCTGCACGGCACCGCGCGAAGCGGGGATGAGCGGGCGCGGCAAATACCGGGTGAGTGCCTGCGCCGCAGCCGCGGCCGCAATGATGAACATGCCCATATACTGCAGAAGGTAACGCTGGCCGGACTCCCACACCAGCAGAAAGCCCCACAGCCCAAACACCGTGAGATAGGGCACGAAGGCTGCGGTGCCGCCGCGGCGGGCAAACACCAGCGCCCCGCAGACCATGAGCAGGAAGAGCGCCACATGGTAGCCCTGGGTGAGGGTGTCAAACGCGTGGAAATAGCGCCCATTCTCGGAGATACACTCCACCAGAAAGCTCTGGCGCATGGGGGAATCGGCCACGATGTGGGGGTAGTCCAGGTTGCCACTGCCAAAGCTGCGCAGCGACTTTTGATACAGAAAGGCCACAAGGCCACCGGGCGTATATTCGCCCAGGCGCTGGCCGATGACCTCGGCGGCGCGCTGGCGCTTGGCCTCGGCGGTGGGCTCGTTCCAGATGATATAGTTGTCGTCGGCATCGTGCGCTCCGTCCCGCGCAAGGCCCATCATCACCCACGCGCTGAACGGGGTGGCACGGTCGGCCGCGACGCTTTCATCCAAAAAATGGGCATACATGTAGCTGTTGAACCCGGCGTTGGCCGCGAGGAACAAAACCAGAAAGCAGCCGCCGGCGGCGGCCAGGCGGCGCCAGTCCAGCCGGAGCAGCAGATCGACAGCGACGGCGACGAGCACGATGGCCACCGAGTGTTTCAGCTTGGTGCCCAGTGCCAGCGCGGCGCCCATCAGCGCGGCGGCCAGCAGGCGGCCTTTCCAGCTTTTGGCGTCCAGCAGCCGCAGGTAGAGGTAGAACGCGGCAGGCGCAAACGGCAGGGCGAGGACATCGGTGTAGAAAATGGAGATGTAGCACTGCAGCGGCAGGCACAGCCACAGCAGCCCCAGCGCAAAAAAGCCCCACCCTACCCCAAATAGCCGCCGGCAGCACAGGTACACCCCGGCGTAGCACAGCTGGATGCACACGGCGGCCAGCAGCGCACCCACCACGTAGAAGTTGCTGTAGCCCAGGCGGTGGAACACGCGGAAGATGAACTGCAGCAAAATGGTGGCGGGCATGTTGTTGGGGTATTTATAGAAGTAATCGAGGTAGGGCTCTTCGATGAAGCCGTTGACCGTAAAGTTGACCGCGCCGGTGAACACGCGCTCGAAGTCCCGCGTGGGATAGGCGGCCAGCTGGCTGTAGAAAAACAACTGGGTGGCCACCAGAAAGACAAAGAAGGCGGCAAGGGCCAGCTTTTCGCGCCGGGCCAAAAAGGCCCCGGCGCGGCCCGTGAGCCAAAAAAGGCCGTAGAGCAACAGCAGCCACAGCAAGGCCAGCGCCAAAACGGCCAACGGGCGGTAGTGCGGAAAGTGGACGTTGAAGAAGATCACGCCCACGAACAAGGCCGCAAACACCCCGGCGAACACCACAAAAAAAACACGCCGAACCCACCCGGAAACACCGGGTGGGGCCGCAGTGGCCAAGGCATTTTTCGGCATGGGCACATCTCCTTTTACGGCAGTGGTTCAGCGGCCTGTGGCGGCATGGCGCCCAGCCGGCGCAGCACGGCAGCTTCCGGGGTGACAAAGGCGGTTTGGTAGTGCTCGTACAGCACCATGCCCAGCGGCAGGTCTGCGGTTTTGCGAATGTGCTTCACCTCGGTGTAGTCCACCGGCACCTTGGCGCCCTGCCGCTGGCTGGAGTGCCACACGGCCAGCATGGCCGCCTCGTTCTGGGTGGCCAGCGGGATGTCGGCCCCGCCGCTGAGCACCACCACATGGCTGCCGGGCGCGTTTTTCACATGGAACCACAGGTCCTTGCCGCGGGCCGCCTTCAGGGTAACGGCCTCGTTTTGGGCGTTGTTGCGCCCGGCCAATATGGCAAAGCCGTCAGAGGAGGTGTAACGCAGCGGCTCGGCGGGCTTTTGCTTTTTGTCGCGCGGTTTATAGTAGCGCAGGTAGCCCTGGCTTTTCAGCTCGGCGCGTATCTCGTCCAGCGCGGCCTGGGTGTCGGCGTGGTCCACCTCGTAAAGCACCGTCTCAAGGTATGCGATCTCGCGCTCGCCCGCCCGCAGCAGCTGGTCCATCATCTTGGCGGCCGTCTGCTTGCGCTTATACTCTTTAAAATAGCGCTGGGCGTTGGCGCTGGGCGACAGACGCACGTCCAGGCGGATGGGCACCATTTCGCCGCTGGTCCAGCTCTGCAGCGTCACCGCGGCGTCGCCCCGCTGGAAGGCGCCCAGGTTGGCCGTGAGCAGCTCGCCTTTTTCGCGCAAAGTGTCGCTCTCGCCGCTTTTGGCCAGGTCCTCCTGGCGGGCGGCCTGCTTGCGCACGGCGCGGTCGTAGAGGTTCTGCACCGTTTTGCGCAGCGCACGCGAGCGCTGGCGCAGCCGCTCGGCGCGGTCCTTCTGGGCATAGTAGGCCTCCAGCATCTGGGAAAAAGAGGGGTAGCGCTCCAGCGTGCAGGTTGGCAAATACTGCGTCAGGCGGGTAAAGCTGAACTCAGTGGGGTCGCCGTCCGGCTTGCGCACCAGCGTGGGCACGCCGCCGGCATCGGCATCCCGCCGAACCTGCCCGACGGCGTCAAACAGCGCGCCCAACTGGCCTTCAGAGAGTGGCGCGTCCTGCGGCGGCGCCGCGCCGAACGCACGGAAGAGCACCTCGCGCAGCACCACCGGGCCCACGCCGCCCACCGCTTTTTGCAGCGTGCCCTCCACAGGCCGGGCCTCACCTGCAAAGCGGGCGGCCAGCGCCTCGCGGGAAAAGGTGAGGAAATCCAGCTTTTCCGGGCGTGGCGGCAAAGTGTACGGCAGGCCGGGCAGCAGCTGGCGCACGGCCGAGTCCTCAAAATCCACCCGTTTCAGCGCGTCGATGATCTTGAGCGGCGGCTCGCCCGCCTCCTGCGGCACCAGCGGCGGAAAGCCGGCCACCAAAACCAGGTTGCAGTAGCGCCCCATCAGCTCAGCGGCCAGGGTCTTCTGCACCGGCTCGCCCAGCTCGTTCGTGCAGGCAAAGTCAAAAAAAACGATGCGCTCGCCCGGCGGCGTGCGCACATCGATGAGGCGCCCGCCCTGAAAATGCTTGCGCATCAGCATGCAAAAAGAGGGCGGCGTGGCCGGGTTCTCGTAGGTCTCTTCGGTGAGGCACACGCGCGCAAAGCCGCTGCGCGCGCACAGCAGCAGGCGAAACGTGGCCGCGCGGGTGCGCATCTGCAGCAGCACCTCGTCGCGGCTGGGCTGGTGTATCTTGTCCACACGGGCCTCGGCCAGCCGGGCTTTCAGCTCCCGCGCGACGAGGGCCAGCGTGGCGGCATCCAGTGCCATGGGCTAGTCCTTTCCCGGCGAAGCGGCCGGCGTGAAGGTGGTGAACGGGTCCCGGCTTTTGCGGCTCACCTGCACCCGCACGCTGGGAAACAGGCGGGCCAGGCGGTCGGCCAGCACGGGCACCACCGGGAACTCGGTGGAAAAGTGGCCGGCCGCGATGAGCGAAATACCCGCCTGCACGGCGTCCAGCGCGTCGTGGTGGTCGGCCTCGCCGGTGAGGATACAGTCCGCCCCTGCGGCCAGCGCGGCCTCCAGCAGGCCGCCGCCGCTGCCGCCCAGCACGGCCAGCGTGTGCACCGGGCGGCCCGCGTCGGCAAAGCGCACGGTGGCGCCAAAGCGGTCGGCGCAGCTGCGGGCCAGCTGCGTGGCCGACACCGGTGTGCGCAGGCGGCCCACCCGCCCCACCGAGGCAAACGGCACGGCGGCCTCCACGCCAAAGATGGCGGCCAGAATGTCGTTCACGCCGCCGGGGGCGGCGTCCAGGTTAGTGTGCGCGCAAATGGCCGAGATGCCCCGGCGCACCAGCCGGTAGACGATGTCGCCTTTGGCGATGCTGCGCATGGGATGGAAGATGACCGGGTGGTGGGCAACGATGAGCTGGCAGCCCTGTTCCTGCGCCTCGCCCACCACGTCGGCGGTGATGTCCAGCGTGACGAGCAGCGCCGACACCTCGCCACCACAGTTCACCAAAATGCCGGAATTGTCCCACTCCTCGGCGGTCTCGAACGGGGCCATCTCCCCGATGGCCCCCGCTATTGCATCGATTGAAGGCATGACGCCACCTCCTGTATGAGCCGCCGGTGGGCGGCAGTCTCTTTGGGCGGGCGCGGCGCGCGCGCCTCTTTTTCCAGATGGGCCAGGCGGGCGGCGGTGTAGGCCGCGGCGGCCGGGCCCCTTTGCTCTGCGATGCGCCCCAGCTGGCAGAAAAGGGGCGCGGGCGTGGTGGCGGCGCCGGTGTAGCCCACCGACATCACCGTGTAGGCGCGGCCCTTTTCAAGCACAGGCACCTCGCGCCCTATCTCAAAGCCCGCCTCGCACAGCCAGCGGCGCAGCCGCTCGGGGTGGGTGGTGGGCACCAGCACGAAGTGCAGCTTTTCATCCTTGGCCCAGGCGCAGGCGGCCAGCAGATCGACGATGGTCTCGCCGCTGAGCCCCGCGATGACGATGTCCTCCGCCTCGCCGGGCGCGAGCGCGGCAAGGCCGTTGCCCAGGCGCAGCTGCACGCGCTGGGCGCAGCCGGTGCGCCGCACCAGCGCGGCCGCGCGGGCCAGCGGCATGGGGCGGCTGTCCACCGCAATGACCCCGGGCGCGCCGCCGCGCAGCGCCAGCCAAACGGCCAGCTTGCCGTGGTCGCAGCCGATGTCGGCCACGGTGCGCCCGCGGCGCACCTGCCCGGCCGCCGCCAAAAGACGCGCGCCGAGCGTTGGCGGCCCGGCGCGGTACATCTCTCCACCCTGTTGTTCAAGCTCAGGCATCAAAGTGGGCATTGAGCTTGCGGACGAGTTCGTCGACGTTTTGGTTATGCACGGCGGCGGCCTGCGCCAGCGTTTCGCCGCGGGATGCGGGGCAGCCGAGGCAGTGCATGCCGATGTTCGTGAAGATGGGCGCCACAGAGGCGTCCTTGTCCAGAATATCGCCGACGATGGTGTCTTTGGTAACGGTCATGCTGAAAACTCCTTTGTGGTGAATGCGTTGCCGGGCAGCCGCGCCGCCCTTTTCGATGTGGATATATTATACCCCAAAGCCAGGGGGCACGCAAGGGGCCTGCCCCTGGTGTGCTACGGCCCTTGCGCCAGCCACTGGCGCACCGCCACAATGACCAGCAGGTGCAGCGGATAAAAGGCGTAGAAGAAATATTTGGGCGATGCACCGCGCTGCCCGTTGTAAAAGCGCAGCAGCGCCAGCGGCACAAAGAAGGCGGCATAGTAGAGCGTTTGGCCGAAATAGGGCCAGGCGGCGCCGAGGGCGGCGCCACTCAAAACGCGCAGGACGCCTGTGGCCAGCGCCGGCAACAGCTGGGTGAGCGTGACGAGCGTATAGCCCAGCGCCTGGTTTTTGAAATTGCCGCGGAAGACATCGAACACCAGCACGAACACGACGGCCATCCAGCCCCAGTCCCCAATGAGCGAGGCGAAAAGGCACAGCGCCAAGGCCACGATGCGCAGCGCCGGGTGGGCGATCTCGTGCCGGGCGCGCAGGGCCAGGTGGGCGCACAGCAGCGTGTAGATGACGTTCATGGACATCCAGTTCTCCGCGCCGGGCAGCGCCCCGGTCTTGAAGCAGACAAAAGGGATGTAGGACAACACGGCAAACAGGGCCAGCCGCAGCGTGTAGCGGTTTTTATTGTGGGTGTGGTGGTAGCCCTCGGCGATGAAGAAGAACATCACCGGGCCGGTGATGCGCCCCAGCATGTGAAGCGCCAGCGCCGGGAAGCCCCAGTAGTCCGGCAAAAAGGCATAGGCGGCATGGTCCACCACCATGGCGGCAATGGCCAGCCACTTCAGCGCGCCGGCACTCAGGCCGCGCACCGGGCGGGTGCCAATCAGCGGTGTGGGCATGGGCGAGGCCTCCTTTCGGGCAAATGGATGGCGGGCAGCTTTTGGCGCCGCCCTCTAAAAAGAAAAGGCAAATCTTGCGATTTGCCTTTTCGAAAACAATGCCAGTTTATTCAGCCGGTTTTTCCGCCTCGTCGGGCTCCTCTGCAGGGGCCTCTTCGGCAGGGGCTTCCTCTGCCACAGGCGCTTCGGCTGCGGGTTCTTCCGCTGGCGCCTCTTCGGCCACAGCTTCCTCGGCTGGTGCCTCTTCGGCAGCAGGTTCCTCTGCGGCGGCCTCTTCGGCGACAGGTTCCTCAGCTGCCGGTTCTTCTGCCGGGGCCTCTTCGGCCGCAGATTCCTCGGCGGGCGCCTCGGCCTCCATCTGGGCCTCCATGTCGGGCGCCACGGTGGTCTCCTCTTCAGAGGCGGATGCCACGACCTCTTCGGCCGGGCCGGTGCGCGCATCGTCAAACTCCGGCTCGGGCAGCAGGGCCTTCATGGACAGGCTGATGCGGTGGCGGTCGAAATCGACATCCAGCAGCTTCACCTCGACCTCTTGGCCCACGCTGAGCACGTCGGCCACCTTCTCCACGCGGTCGTGGCTGATCTCGCTGATGTGCACCAGGCCGTCCACGCCAGGCAGAATGCGCACAAAGGCGCCGAACTGCGTGATGCTGACCACCGGGGCGGCGAAGGACGAGCCCACAGGATACTGGCTTTTCAGCTGCTCCCAGGGGTTGTCCTCCTGCTTTTTATAGCCCAGAGAGACCTTCTGGTTCTCGGTGTCGATGTCCTTGACATAGACCTCCACGCTGTCGCCGGCGTTCACCACCTCGCTGGGGTGCTTGATGCGGTTCCATGACAGCTCGGAGATGTGCACCAGGCCGTCCACACCGCCGATATCCACAAAGGCGCCATAGCTGGTGAGGCTTTTCACGGTGCCGACATAGTTCTTGCCGACCTCCACGTCCTCCCAGAATTTCTCGCGCAGCACACGCTGCTCTTCAGCCAGCACCTCGCGGATGCTGCCGATGATGCGGTTGTGGCTGAACTCTTTGATTTTCAGCTTGACATTGGTACGGACCAGGGCGGTGTAATCTTCGCCGCGACGGGCCGTGGCCTGGCTTGCCGGGATGAAGACCTTGACACCTTTCACGTTCGCCACCAGGCCACCCTTGTTGCTCTCGGTGACATAGCCGTCCATGATGGTGCCTTCCTCGGCGGCCTTGGCAACCTCTTCGGCGCCGCGGCGGGCCTCCATTTGGCGTTTGGACAGGTAGACGATGCCATCCTGGTCGCTCACTTTGATGACGACCAGATCCATCTCCTCATCGCGCTTCACCACCTCGTCGGCCGAACGGACGGCCGGGTCGTCGGTGAGCTCCTCCAGGCGGATGATACCTGTGTGCTTGGTGCCGATGTCCACGGTGACCTCATTGGAAGAGACAGCTTCGACCACGCCTTTGACAATTTGCCCGGCATAGACCGGCTTCATCGAGTCATCCAGCATCTCCTCAAAGCTTTTGCCCTCTTCAGTGAATACGTCGCTCATTCTGGTTAGTACCTCCTCGATTACGGACGCCGGGGTAGAGGCCCCGGTTGTGATGGCCACGGTACGCGCACCCTCCAGCATTTCGGCGGAAATCTCGCCCGCATGCTCGATTTGGACCGCACGTGCGTGTGCCGCAGCGACACGTGACAACTTCTCTGTATTTGAAGAGCCGCGCCCGCCCACCACGATCACACAATCGTTGCGTTGGGCCAAGGCCTCCACTTCCTGTTGTCGCGTCCACGTTGCTTTACATATTGTATCAAAAACCTCCAATTTTGTACACTCTTTTTTGAGAAAAGCCTCACATTCTAACCAATTTGTAACCTCGTAGGTGGTTTGGGCCACCAGGGCGAACGGGGCCTGCTCCGCCAGCTTCGGCCACATCTCGCGCAGCGCGTTTGCGTCGGCAAAAACGTGCACCGGCCCGGTGGCATGCCCCACGATGCCCTGCACCTCGGGGTGGCCTGCGTCGCCGGCCACCAGAAGGGTCTTGCCCTCCTCGCCGCACTTTTCGGCTATCCGGTGTATCTTTTTCACGTTGGGGCAGGTGGCGTCCTGCGTTTCGATGCCCGCGGCCTGCATGGCGTCCTTCACCGCGGGCGGCACGCCGTGGCTGCGGATGATCGCCGTGGCGCCGGCGGCGATGTGGGCCGGGTCGTCCACCACCTGCACGCCGCGCGCGGCGAAGGACGCCACCACCTGGGGGTTGTGGATGAGCGGGCCGAGCGTGGCCACCGGGCGGGCCTCCGCCAGCAGGTCCTCCACCATGGCCACCGCCCGGGCCACGCCGAAGCAGTAGCCGGCGGCCACGGCGGCCACCTCCACGCGCAGCGGGCCGATGTGGTGTATCTGCGGGGTTTTGGGGTTATCCATGGGGGTCATTCTCCTATTTGGCCGCCCAGCTTTTCGCGGATGAGCGCCAGCAGCGCGGCGTGGCTCTCTTCAAAGCTGTTACCGGTGGTGTCCAGCAAAACGGCGTCGTCGGCCTGCTTCAGCGGGGCGGCGGCGCGGTGGCTGTCGTTGTAATCGCGCTGGCGCACGTCGGCCAGCACCGTCTCGTAGTCGGCCGCCTGGCCGCTCTCGTGCAGCTGCTGCGTGCGGCGCTCGGCGCGGTCTTCGGCGGTGGCGGTGAGGAATATCTTGAGTGTGGCGTCCGGCAGCACCACCGTGCCGATATCGCGCCCGTCCATGATGACATCGTGCTCGCGCGCGAGGCGGCGCTGGGTCTCCAGCAAAAAGGCGCGCACCGGCGGGTGGGCCGAGACATCGCTGGCCGCCATGCCCACCGCCTCGGTGCGGATGTCTTCGGAGACGTCCTGCCCGCCCAGCAGCACCCGCTGGCGGCCGTCCACATGGCGCAGCTGCAGGTCGATGGCGGGCAGCAGGGCCGCCAGGGCCGCCTCGTCTTTGGTGGGCACGCCCGCGCGCAGCGCGGCCAGGCCGATGGTGCGGTACAGCGCCCCGGTGTCGACATACAGGAAGCCGAGGTCCTCGGCAAGGGTGCTGGACAGGGTGCTTTTGCCCGCACCGGAGGGGCCGTCGATGGCGATGGATGTCATGGAAAACTCCTTTTGTTTTGAAATGGCGGGGCGGTCGGCCAATGGGCAGGGCACATCAAAAAAGCTTATAGGGCCGTGGCCACAGCATGCGCCGTAGACCACGCGATCTGAAGGTTGTAGCCGCCGGTGACGCCATCCACGTCCAGCACTTCCCCTGCAAAATACAGCCCGGGCAGGCGCTTGCTCTGCATGGTTTTGGGGTCCACCTCGGCCACGGCCACACCCCCGGCGGTCACCACCGCGTGGGCCATGTTGCCCCGGGCGGCGATGGGGATGGGAAAG
>JBFXKS010000015.1:0-14091 GCA_050173515.1 Oscillospiraceae bacterium
GAGCCGGGCGCCCTGGGCGAGCCGCTGTATATGGACGTGGTGACGGCGCTGGCCGGCAAGAGCGACGCGGTCATCGTGGGTGGGCGCTATGGCCTGTCCAGCAAGGACACCCCGCCGGCCTCGGTGTTCGCCGTGTTTGAAAACCTGGAGGCCGATGCCCCCAAAAACAACTTCTCCGTGGGCATTGTGGACGACGTGACCCACCTCTCGCTGCCCGAGCGGGCCGACTGCGCCGACACCACCCCCAAGGGCACCATCTCCTGCAAGTTCTTCGGCCTGGGCGGCGACGGCACCGTGGGCGCCAACAAGAACAGCATCAAGATCATCGGCGACCACACCGACAAATTCGTGCAGGCCTACTTCCAGTACGACAGCAAAAAGACGGGCGGCGTCACCATCAGCCACCTGCGCTTTGGCGACAAACCCATCAAGGCGCCCTACTACGTGAAAAAGGCCGACTTTGTGGCCTGCCACACCCCGGCCTATATCACCAAGGGCATCAAGATGGTGCGCGACGTGAAACCGGGCGGCAAGTTTTTGGTGAGCGCCCAGTGGAGCGCCGAGGAGCTGGCGGGGCACCTGTCGGCCGAGGACAAACGCTATATTGCCGACAACAACGTGGACGTGTACCTGGTGAACGCCATCGACATCGCCCGCGACATCGGCATGGGCAAGCGCACCAACACCATTTTGCAAAGCGCCTTCTTCAAGCTGGCCAACGTCATCCCGCTGGAAGAGGCCATCAAGTACATGAAGGACGCCGCCTACAAGAGCTACGCCGCCAAGGGCGACGCCATTGTCCAGTCCAACTACAAGGCCATCGACGCCGGCGTGGACGCCATCGTGAAGCTGGACATCCCCGACAGCTGGAAGTCTGCCAGCGGCAAGGCCGAGAAGCAGGCCGTGCAGGGCGATGCCCAACTGGTGGAGATGGTGACCACCATCATGGAGCCCATCAACAACAACGACGGCGACAGCGTGCCGGTGAGCGCCTTCCTGGACCATGTGGACGGCACCTTCTTGCAGGGCGCCTCTGCCTTTGAAAAGCGCGGCGTGGCCGTGGACGTGCCCGAGTGGCAGCCGGACAAGTGCATCCAGTGCAACCAGTGCGCCTATGTGTGCCCGCACGCCACCATCCGGCCCTTTGCGCTGGACGAAAAAGACGTGGCCGGCGCGCCCAAGCAGCTGCGCTCTGCCCAGATGAAGGGCAAAGACGTGGACAAATACCAGTTCATCCAGGCGGTGAGCCCGCTGGACTGCATGGGCTGCGGCGTGTGCGCCCAGGTGTGCCCGGCGCCCGGCAAGGCGCTGGAGATGAAGGGCCAGGAAAGCCAGCTGCCCGAGCAGGAAGTGTTCGACTACTGCGTGGCCAACGTGGGCAAAAAGGACGGCATGATGGCCGAGACCAGCGTGAAGGGCAGCCAGTTCAACCAGCCGCTGCTGGAGTTCTCGGGCTCCTGCGCGGGCTGCGCCGAAACCGCCTATGCCCGGCTGGTCACCCAGCTGTTCGGCGAGCGCATGTACATCTCCAATGCCACCGGCTGTTCCTCCATCTGGGGCGGCCCGGCGTCCATCAGCCCGTACACTGTCAGCAAAAAGACCGGCTATGGCCCCGCCTGGGCCAACAGCCTGTTCGAGGACAACGCCGAGAACGGCTACGGCATGTTCCTGGGGCAAAAGGCCATTCGCCAGCGGCTGGTGCGCCTGACCAAGCAGATGATGGAAGTGGAGTGGACCCTGCCCACGCTGAAAGCGGCCGCCCAGCAGTGGCTGGACACCAAGGACGACGGCAAGGCCAACATCGAGGCGGCCGCCGCCTACGTGGCCGAGCTGGAAGACGGCATCCTCAGCCTGGACGAGGCCATTCCCTTCCTGGAGAGCGAGGCCGGCAAAAAGCAGTTTGGCGAGCACCGCGACGAGATGCTGGCCGCGATGAAGGGCTACAAGGCCGAGGGCCACACCACCTGCCAGTGCGACGCCTGCCGTCTGGCCACCGAGATATTGGCCGACAAGGACTACCTGAGCAAGAAGAGCGTGTGGGTGTTTGGCGGCGACGGCTGGGCCTACGACATCGGCTACGGCGGGCTGGACCATGTGCTGGCTTCCGGCGAAGACGTGAACGTGTTCGTGTTCGACACCGAGGTGTACTCCAACACCGGCGGGCAGGCCTCGAAGGCCAGCCAGATAGGGCAGGTGGCCCAGTTTGCCGCGGCCGGCAAGTCCATTGGCAAAAAGAGCCTGGCCGAGATGGCCATGGCCTACGGCTATGTGTATGTGGCGCAGGTGGCCATGGGCGCCGACCAGAACCAGACGCTGAAGGCCATTGTGGAGGCGGAGAGCTATCCCGGGCCGTCGCTGGTCATCGGCTATGCCCCGTGCGAGATGCACGGCATCAAGGGCGGCATGGTGAACTGCCAGAGCGAGATGAAAAAGGCCGTGGCCGCCGGCTACTGGTTCAACTTCCGGTTCGACCCGCGCAAGAAGGCCGAGGGCAAAAACCCGTTCTCGCTGGACTCCAAAGAGCCCACCGGCGACTATCTGGAGTTCATCAACAACGAGACGCGCTACAGCAGCCTGAAGCTCTCGTTCCCAGACAGGGCAGAGACGCTATTCCGCGAGGCGGTGGACGACAGCAAACAACGCTACGAATACCTGAAAAAACTGGTGCAGCTGTACGAGAAAAAACAAGGCGACACCCGCAAAACTGCGGGTGTCGTTTTTTTCACAAACCATGGGCGAAAAAGTTTTGGGGAAATTCTGAGGAAAAGCCTTTACAAACGGCCGCAGATAGGATAAGATAGCTTGCGCGGGGACTATTTGCGTGGAAGCAATAATAAGGAGCACACCATGCACCCGAAATTAACCAACCACACCGTGATGGACAAAAAAAGCTGCCATGCTTTTTTGGCGCTGGCCTGGCCCAAAAACGCCGGGCCCATGCGCTGGCTGATGCTGGCCGTGGCGGTTTTTGCGGCGGGCTACGGCGTGTTCCAGCTGGTGGCCTTTGGCACAGGGCAGTTGGGCTATGTGCTGGCGTTTTTCGTGCTGGCGGGCCTGGCCGTGTTCATCGGCTTTTGGGGCTGGCGGCTGCGCGCAGGCCGCTATACCAAAGAACAGCAGGCGGCCTGGGGCGGCGCCACGCTGGAGAAGACCGTGCGGTTTTACGAGGAGGGCTTTGTGCAGAGCAGCCGCCTGGCCGAGCTTTCGTTCGGCTACGAGCAGGTGGACACCTTGCGCGGCAGCGGGCAGTGGCTGCTCATCGGCATGGGCGGCAGCGCCCTGCTGCTGGGGCGCGGAGGTTTTGTGGAAGACAGCGGGGATTTTCTGGCGTTTATGCTGGAAAAATGCCCGGAAAACATGAAAATAAACAGGGCGCTTAAAAAAGAAATAAAAACCACAAAAAATACAGCAAGTAAATAGAAAAGCACGTGGGTACAGCAGAGAGCAGGGCCGGAAAAAGCCGGCCCCAGCAAAACCATTGGAGGAGACAAAACATGAGGATAGGTGTAGTGGGCGCTGGGACGATGGGCGCGGGCATCGCGCAGGTGTTTGCCGCATGCGACGGGTATGACGTGGTGATATGTGACTTGACGGAGGAGCTGGCCGAGCGCGGCCGCAAGAACATCGAGACCACGCTGGCCAGCCGCGTGGCACGCGGCCGCATGCTGCAGGCCACGGCCGACGCCATGATGGCCAAGATCGCCACCGGCACCATTGAGAAGATGGCCGACCGCGAGCTGGTGATCGAGGTGGCGCCCGAGGTGATGGCCATCAAAAAGCAGACCTTTGGCCAGCTGCAGGAGATTTGCGGCAAAGACACCATCTTCGCCTCCAACACCTCCACCATGTCGCTGACGGAGATCTCGCGCGGGCTGGACCGCCCGGTGGTGGGCATGCACTTTTTCAACCCGGCCCCGGTGATGAAGCTGGTGGAGGTCATCCACGGCATGGGCACCCCGGACGAGCTGATCGACCGCGTGGTGGCCATCGTGGAGGACATTGGCAAAACGCCGGTGGTGGAAGAGGACATGGCCGGCTTTGTGGTGAACCGCATCCTGGTGCCCATGATCAACGAGGCGGTGAGCGTGCTGGCCGAGGGGCTGGCCAGCGCGGAGGACATCGACACCGCGATGAAACTGGGCGCCAACTTCCCCATGGGCCCGCTGGAGCTGGGCGACATGGTGGGGCTGGACATCTGCCTGGCTGGCATGGAAGTGATGCACAGCGACATCGGCGACCCGAAGTACCGCCCGCACCCGCTGCTGCGCAAGATGGTGCGCGCCGGGCGGCTGGGCCGCAAGTCCGGCCAGGGGTTCTACACCTACACCTAGTGGGATTTCATGACGCAAACAAGCAGGTGCGCCCTTTGGTGCACCTGCTTTTAATTTACCTATCTACGGCAATTTCACGGTGTCAGCTTTATTTCCGTGATTTTTTACGATTTTTTCGAGATTTTCGAAGGAGAGAAAGACCGTGGCGGCGTTGTCGCAGGGGTGCACGCCCAGCTTTTCCTGCCCAAGCAGCCCTTCGTCCCACAGCACCTCCACGGCGCACGCGGTGTCGAACAGCACGCCAAGCGGGGTCACCTCGCCTTGCCAAAGGTTCAAATAGCGGGCCAGGCGCTCCGCCGAGGCGAAGCTGAGGCGGGTGCCCAGCACGTCGCCCAGCTGTTTTAGATTCACCGGCTTGTCCCCGGCCACCACCACCAGAAAGTGGCGCTTGCCCTTGTGGTCGCGCAAAAACAGGTTTTTGGCAATGAGCCCCCGGCGTGTGACACCGAAGGCCGCCATGTCGTCCATGGTGAAGGCGGGCGGGTGCTCCACCAGCTCGTAGGGGATGTTCTGGGCGGCAAGGGCGTCCAGCACGGTTTGGCGTTTGTCCAAAAAGACCGCTCCTTTCCTGTGTTTTCCATATTGTCCCACCCATTATAAAGAACCGCGCCGCCCTTGGCAAGCGGACGGGCACACTGCCGCCGTCCGCCTTGTTTTGCGCAGGCGGCTTTGGTATACTGGGGGCACAGACACACGGTGCGGCGGGCCCGGGCGTGGCCCCGCGGAAAGGAGCGACCGGCATGGAGATGCACGACGTGGACCTGAAGGACTTTATGAAGGTGTTGGATTCCTGCGAAGGGGATGTGTATATGGTGACCGATGAGGGCGACCGCCTGAACCTGAAGAGCAAGCTGACCCAGCTCATCGGCTTCACGCGGCTGATAGAGGGCGGCACGCTGACAAAGGCACGGCTGGAGTTCACGAATAAAAACGACGAGAGCAAGCTGTTTCGCTTCAACCTGTTTGGCGAGACCGAGCGAAAATAGGTGGGCTTCAAAACCGAAGGCCTGAGTTGCATTTCGTGCGCTCAGGCCTTATGATTAAGAAAAGATGTTCACCCGAGCAAAGGAGGCCTTCTTTTATGCGGAAAGCCGGTGTTTTGTTGCCCATCAGCAGCCTGCCGTCGCCCTATGGCATCGGCACTTTGGGCAAGCAGGCCTACAATTTTGTGGATTTTTTGGTGAGCGCCGGGCAAAGCCTGTGGCAGGTGCTGCCGGTGGGGCCCACCGGCTTTGGAGACAGCCCCTACCAAAGCTTTTCCGCCATGGCGGGCAACCCCTATTTTGTAGACCTGGACCTGCTGGCGGCCAACGGCCTGCTGCTGCCGGAAGAGCTGCCGGCCGCGGTGGGCGCCGAGCGGGAAAAGGTGGACTATGGCCGCCTGTTCGAAACACGTTTTGCCGTGCTGGCCACGGCGGCGGCCCGGCAGAACAAGGCCGCGCCGGAATACCGCACCTTTTGCGAGCAGAACGCTTTTTGGCTGGACGACTATGCACTGTACATGGCCATCAAAGAGGCGCACGGGAACAAGGGGTTTCAGGACTGGCCGGCCCCGCTGCGCCTGCGCCAAAGCGAGGCCTTGCGTGCGGCGTCGGCCCAGTATGCCCCGCGGGTGGAGTTCTGGCGGTGCGTGCAGTTCTTTTTCAGCGGCCAGTGGTGCGCGCTGAAGCGCTATGCCAACGCCCGCGGGGTGGACATCGTGGGCGATATCCCCATCTATGTCTCGCCGGACTCGTGCGACTTGTGGGCCAACCCGCAGCTGTTCCAGCTGGACGCCGGCGGCCACCCGAAGGCGGTGGCCGGGGTGCCGCCAGACAGCTTTTCCAAAGACGGGCAGCTGTGGGGCAACCCGCTGTACGACTGGAGGGCCCACAAGCGCACCCGCTATGCCTGGTGGATCACCCGCCTGCGGCAGAGCGCCCAGCTGTACGACGTGACCCGCATCGACCATTTCCGGGGCTTTGCGGGCTATTACGCGGTGCCGGCCAAAGACGAGAACGCCCGCCGCGGCCGCTGGCAGCCGGGCCCGGGGGCCGACTTTATCCGCGCGGTGCACCGGGCGCTGCCCGACATGCGCATCATCGCCGAGGACCTGGGCTTTTTGACCGAAGAGGTGCACGAGCTGCTGGACATCAGCGGCTACCCGGGCATGAAGGTGCTGCAGTTCGCCTTCGACAGCCGCGAGGAGAGTGACTATCTGCCCCACAACTACCAGCGCCACTGCGTGGTGTACACCGGCACCCACGACAACAACACGCTGGCGGGCTGGGTGCGCGAGTTGCCGGTGAACGACCGGGTGTTTGCCCGGCGGTATCTCGGCATCACCCAGCGGCAGAGCCTGGCATCGGCCCTGATACGCGCGGTGCTGTCCAGCGTGGCAGAAACGGCCGTGGTGCCCATGGCAGACTGGCTGGGCCTTGGCAGCGAGGGGCGCATCAACACGCCGTCCACCCTGGGCGGAGACAACTGGCGCTGGCGGCTGTTGCCCGGCCAGCTCACCCACGAGCTGGCTCGCAAGATGCGGCTGGACACGCGCACCTGGGGCCGCCTGTCCAACATCGAGCGCGAGAAGGAGGCCCTGAGCGCCACGCTGGCCGACCAGGCCGCCACCTCTGGCACCGTGCGCGCCGAGGCGGGCGAAAAATCGGCGGAGAAGCTGCTAAGCATGGTGGTGGGGGACATCCCGGACGACGGGCCCGAAAATGGCGAAAAAATCAAAGATAAATAGGCGAAAAATAGAGGATAAATGATGCGGATATTGACGGCGGCCGAGATGCGGGCGGCGGAGGAAGCGGCGGTGGCCGCGGGCACCAGCTTTGAAACGCTGATGGAAAACGCGGGGCGCGCGGCGGCAGAGGAGATCGCGCGGCTGGCGGCAGCGCGCGGGCTGGAAAAAAGCATGCTGCTGCTGTGCGGCAAGGGCAACAACGCGGGCGACGCCTTTGTGGTGGCCCGGCTGTTGGCCGCCCGGGGCTGGCGGGCGCAGGTGCTGCTGCTGTGTGGCGAAAAAATGAGCGCGCTGGCCCGGCTGAACTGGCAGCGCCTGCCGCCCAGCGTGGAAAAGGCCATGCCCTGCACCGCCAACTTCGGCGTGGGCGTGCTGGTGGACGGCGTGTTCGGCACGGGGTTTTCGGGCAGGCTGCCGCCCGGCGTGCAGCGGGTGTTCACGCAGGCCAACGCCGCAGACGCGGCGCGCGTGGCGCTGGACCTGCCCAGCGGGCTGGACTGCGACAGCGGCGCGGTGGCGCCGGACACCTTTTGCGCGGCGCTCACGGTGACCTTCGGCGCGTACAAGCCGGGGCTGGTGTTGCCACAGAACGCCCCGGTGGTGGGCGAGGTGAAATGCGTGGACATCGGGCTGTGAGGCGCCCACAGGCAGAGAGACGAACCGGCCGCTGCGTGCAGTTTTGCACACGGCGGCCGGTCTTTTCATCGCGGGCAGTATTTTGCCTGGAATCAACAATTACCGCACAGCACGGTGGACAGGTGCTTTTGGGCCACACGCACCAGCGCGTCCAGCGTTTTGCGGGGCGTGGGCGGGGCCGTGGCCTGCCAGCGCGGGAAATAGCGGGTGATGTGCAGCGGGATGTCGGGCGAAATGGAGGCCAGCCACCAGGCTTCGGCGGCCATGTCGGCCTCGCTGTCCGAAAGTCCCGGCACCACCAGCGTGGTCACCTCCACGTGGGCGGTTTCCGCCGCTCGCCGGATGTTCTCTTGCACCGGCGCCAGCGCCCCGCCGAGGCTTTGATAGCCCTTCTCTGAAAAGCACTTGAGGTCGATGTTCCACGCGTCGATGTGCTCGGCCAGCGCGTCGAACACCTCGCGGCAGAAATGGCCGTTGGTCACCATCACGTTTTGCAGGCCCAGCGCGTGGGCGGCGCCGGCGGCGTCCCGCACGTACTCGTAGCCCACGGCGGGCTCGTTGTAGGTGAAGGCCAGCCCGATGTTCCCCTCGCCCTTCAGTGCCAGCGCCCGCTGGGCCAGCAGGTCCGGCGGGAACACCGGGGCGGTGGGCGCGGCGCACTGGGCGATCTCGTGGTTTTGGCAAAAGGGGCAGCGCAGGTTGCAGCCATAGCTGCCCACAGAAAGAATGGTGCTGCCCGGATGAAAGCGCGCCAGCGGCTTTTTTTCGATGGGGTCCAGCGCCATGGAGGTGATGTGGCCGTAGCTGGCGCCCACCACCTGCCCGCCCTGCGCCACGCGCGCGCGGCACAGCCCGGCGGCGCCCTCGGCCGGGGCGCAGTGGTGCGGGCACACCGGGCAGGGGCGTGTGGCCTCACTCATGGCGTATCACCTCGAAACGCTGCAGCTGCACCGGCGCGCCGGGCGCAATGCCTGCCTTTTGCCGGGCGATGTCCACCTGCTGCTGCACGGTGTCCACGCCTTCCAGGTCCGGCAGCAGCAACCCGCGCCGCCCGCGGCTGGAGACGATGACCCCATAGCGGCGCACGTCCAGCGCTTCGGGCCCGGCGATGTCCTCGGGCGGGGCCAGCACGTCCACGTGCACCTCCAGCACGGGCAGCTCCTCGGGCGTCACCGGCAAAAAGCGCGGGTCCTCGGCGGCGGCCGAGACGGCGTTCTGGATGATCTCCTGCGCGACGCTGGGCGTGGTGGGCGCGATGGTGCCGATGCAGCCGCGCAGCTGGCCGTTTTTGTGCAGGGAGACGAAGACCCCGGCCTGTTGGCTTGCCAGCTCGGGCGGCAGCTGCTGTGGCAGGGGCAGGCGGCGGCGGTGCCGCACCCAGCTCTCCACGCTCTGCCGCGCCAGCTGCACATAGGCGTCGCCCGAAGGGATCGGCGCGTTTTGGGCCGCGCCGTCCAAAAAATGGCGCGTGGCGTCGGGCGGGCCGGGCAGCAGCGTGGCCACGGCGTAGCCCACGCCAAAGGTGTCCTGGTAAGAGAGCAGCCGGGCATCCACCGCGCGGTCGTCCAGCGCTCCGGCCATCATCACAAAGGCGCGCAGGCCACACTCGGCGCCGGCTTCGGCCAGCTGTGGCTCGATGCCCAGCAGCGCGGCGAAGTCGCCGCCGGCCAGCGCGGCGGTGATCTGCTTGTCCAGCTGCGGGCCCTCGGCGCGAAAACCATAGGGGCCGTCGGCCTTCAGCCGGTGAGACAAGTCCCCGCTGGCCACCACGGCCACCCGCTTTTCGCCGGCGGCCTCGGCCAGGCACTGGCCCACGCGGTAGTGCGCCTCGGGCGAAAGGCCGGACAGCCCGATGCGCACCACCGGCAGCGTGCCGCCCGCCTTTTGCAAAAACCACAGCGGGATGCTGCTGCCGTGGTCCAGCGTTTTTGCGCCGCGCGTGGTTTGGTATACGGGCAGGCCGCGGGCCTCGGCACGCGCGGCAATGGCGTTGCAAAGGGCTTCGTCATACCGGGCCGAAACGCAAAGCTGCGGCGCGCCGAAGGGCGCAAAGCTGCCGCTGCCACCATCGCCCGCAGAGAGGTGAAAGGCGTCGGCGTAAAGCTCGGCGTGCGGGCTGATGAGAATGACGCTCTCGGGGCTTTGGGCCAGCAAAAAGCGTGCGGCCTCGTCGTAGGCAGCGGCGGTGGGGGCAATCTGCGCCTCCTCGCCGCGGCCGACGTCTGGCAGGATGATGGGCGGGTGCGGCACGCAGATGGCCGATACGATGGGCATGGCGACCTCCTCTTTTGCATGCGTGAAGAAAGATTAAATGAACATTTATTGGGCATTTTTGCATTCTTTATATACGGCGAACATGCGCGAAAAAGCAAAAAATTTACAAAAAACGGGAAATAAGCGCCGCAAGGTTTTTTGCGGATAGCGTGCCTTATTATACCATGTTTTTTGCGCGTATTTTTGAGAAAAATGTTAAGAAGCGTATTTGTGTGCCCGTGGGGAATATGGTATGATGGCGGTACAAACGCAGGGCCAAAACGGCCGACGGAGGCGAAGAGATGAGACGGGTGAAATGGATGCTCGCGGTGGTTTTGGCCGCCGCGCTGCTGTGCGGCTGCATGGCGGGCGAAGACCTGGGCGACGTGGCCGACGCGGCGCTGCCCGGCCCGGCCACGGACGACGGCGGGCCCTTCACCGTCAGCAGCCCGGCCATCGTGTTCGAGGTGTTGGACGCGGCCTATGGCAACCGCGGGGCGGTGGACGAAGCCGGCCAGCCGCGCGCGGCCATCACCTCGCCCCCGCTGGTGTTCACGAACGCGCCTGCGGGCACCGTGTGCTATGCGCTGCGCATGCAGGACACGGACTCGATCTCGGTGGTGGGCTATGTGTGCGACCACTGGCTGGCCGCCAACATTGAAGAGAGTGCGCTGGACGAAAACGCCAGCCTGGCCGCGGCCCGGCAGATGGTGCAGGGCGTCAACCACGAGAACACGGTGGGCTACATCGGCCCGGCGCCGCCGCAGGGCACGGCCCACACCTATGTCATCACCGTGTGGGCGCTGGACGAAAAACTGCCGCTGGACGAGGGCTTTGCGCTGGCCGAGCTGCAAGAGGCGATGGAGGGCCATGTGCTGGGCGTGGCCGAGCTGACGGCCAGCTACAGCAATTACTAGGCGGGCACAAAAAGCACACCGAGGCTTGAAGCCCACCGGCGCACATGGTAGAATGGTAACGGTGCGCCAAGGTGGGCGGCAAACGCCCCACGGCGTAAAAAGCAACCAGAGCGAAAGGGGTTTCAACAGAACATGCGGAACATGATGATTGCCCAGAGCGGCGGGCCCTCCCCGGCCATCAACGCGTCGCTGTCGGGGGCGCTGGCCCGCGCCATGGCCAGCGATGAGATCGACAAGGTCTATGGGGCGCTGCACGGCCTGCAGGGCATTTTGGACCGGCAGATCATTCTACTGAACGACCAGATAAAAACAGCCAAGGACTTCGAGCGGCTGGCGCACACGCCGGCCATGGCGCTGGGCAGCTGCCGCTACAAGCTGCCGGATGACCCCTGCGACATCTACGAGACCGTGCTGAACGTCTTCAAAGACTATAAGATAGGCTATTTCTTTTATATCGGCGGCAACGACTCGATGGATACCATCGCCCGGCTGTCGGCCTATTTCCGGGAACAAGGGCTGGACATCAAGTGCATCGGCATTCCCAAAACGGTGGACAACGACCTGGCCGTGACCGACCACACACCCGGCTTTGGCAGCGCGGCGCGTTTTGTGGCGGCCAGTTTTTCCGAGATCATGATCGACTCCAGCGTATATCCCAGCCCCTCGGTGACCATTGTGGAGGTGATGGGGCGCAACGCCGGCTGGCTCACGGCCTCGTCTGTGCTGGCGCGGGCCCACGGCTTCACCGGGCCGCACCTCATCTATCTGCCGGAGGTGCCCTTCTCGCCGCAGGCCTTTTTGGACAAGGTGCGCGAGAAGATGGACGCCGAGCGCAACGTGCTGGTGGCTGTTTCCGAGGGCCTGCGCCTGGAGGACGGCAACTATGTGAGCGAGGCCGAGAGCGGCGCGGTGGACATGTTCGGCCACCGGGCGCTGGGCGGCGTGGCCTCGGCGCTGGAGGTGCTGGTGCGGGACAACATCGCGGTGCGCGGGCTGAAGATACGCAGTGTGGAGCCCAGCGTGCTGCAGCGTGTGGCCATGCACCTGGCCAGCGGCACCGACCTGCGCGAGGCCCAGGACGTGGGCATTGTGGCGGTGGAGACGGCCCTGGCCGGCAAAACGGACCTGATGGTGTGCATCAAGCGGGTGTCGAACAACCCCTACCTGGTGCGCTACGAGACGGCCCCGCTGGCCGAGGTGGCCAACCACGAGCGCAAGGTGCCGCTGAGCTGGATATGCGACGACGGCACCAACGTGACCGAGGACATGGTGGAGTATCTGCGCCCGCTGTTCCGCGGCGAGACGCACGTGTTCTATGAGGACGGCCTGCCCCACTTTTTCAAGCTGGACCGCAGCCGCCTGGCGCAGCCGGAATAAATCGATAATAAAAAGATAAAAAATGCTGTAAAATGGCCTGAAAGCCGTTTTACAGCATTTTTGTGTGCGGGTTGTTTTTGGCTGCGCTCTAGCGCTGGCTGGCCAGGAAGAACAGCGCCATGGTGCCCGGGCCCGAGTGGCTGCCGATGACTGGCCCCACGTAGTTCAGGTAGATCTCTTTGGTGCCAAAGCGGCGCGCCACCTCGCTGGCCACGTACTCGGCCTCTTCGGCACAGTCGCCATGGGAGATGAAGATGACCTGGTTGCCGGGGTCGATGGCGGTTTTCTCCATGTGGTCCACCAGGGCGTTCAGGCTGTGCTTGCGCCCGCGCACCTTCTCCATGGCTATCAGGTGGCCGTCGTCGTCCACGTGCAGCACGGGCTTGATGTTCAGCATGGTGCCGAACAGCGCCGACGCCCCGGGCAGCCGCCCGCCGCGCCGCAGGAAGTTCAGGTCGTCCACGGTGAACCAGTGGGCCAGCTTCAGCTTGTTGTCCTCCACCCACGCGGCCACTTCGTCCATGCTTTTGCCGGCGCGCTTTTGCTGCACGGCGTGCCACACCAAAAGCCCCTGCCCCATGCTGGCGGCCAGCGTGTCCACCACCACCACGCGCGCGGTGTGGCCTTCGGCGGCCAGGTCTTCGGCGGCAATGCGCGCGGAGTTCACCGTGCCGGACAGCCCGGAGGAGAAACCAAGATACAGCACGTCGGTGCCGGCCTCCACAAAGGTGCGAAAGGCGGCCAGGAAGGCGGTGGTGTTCACCTGGCTGGTGGACGCGGTGCCCCCGGCGCGCAGCTGCGCGTAGAATTCCGGGAAAGAAAGGTCGCGCCCGTCCGGCCAGTTCGCGTATTCGGCGCCGTTCAGCGTGAAGCTGAGCGGCAGCAGCTCCAGCTGCAGGTCCTTCACCATCTCGGCACTCAAATCGACGCAGGAATCGGTGAAAATAATGTAGTCGTTCAAGGTTTGTCGCCTCCCTGCCGGGCCCACCCGGATATTGTGTGTGCGCGCCGCCGGAAACCCGCGCGGCGCAGCTTTGATATGCATGCAAAAAGGATGACATGTTTGTCGGCTTTTGTCAAGACAAACACGGGGCTTTTTCCGCGTGAAAAACAGGGCTTTCCCGCTTACTCCAAATTCCCGCTGAGGGCCATGATGACGGCCAGTGCCGCGGCGGGGGCCGTCTCGCTGCGCAAAATGCGCGGGCCCAGCCCCACGGTGTGGCAGCCGGCCGCTTCGGCAAGGGCCGCCTCCTCGGCGGTGAAGCCGCCCTCGGCCCCGGTGATGAGCGCCAGCTTTTGCTGGCCGGTGTACACGGTGCGCAGCGGCTGGCCGCCGGCCTCGTAGAAGAACAGCGCCAGCGGCAGGGTGGCCGCCTGCTGCAGCACGGCGGAAAAATCCGCCAGTGGCGGGTGCACGGTGGGCAAAATGCCCCGGCCACACTGCTTGGCCGTCTCACTGGCGATGCGCGTGTAGCGGATGGCCTTGCCCGTGCCGGCGGCGGGCTTTACCACCGTGTTGGCGCTGAAAAACGGCCAGATGGCCGAGGCGCCCAGCTCCACTGCCTTTTGGATGGCGAGGTCCATGCGCTCGCCCTTGGCCATGGCGATGAAGGCCTCGGCCCAGACGGTGGGCTCGGCGGCCGAGGGACGCTGGGCCAGCAGGCGGCAGGTGACGGCCTGGCTGTTGGCGGTGAGGATCTCGGCGTCGTAGTCGTGGCCGGCGCCGTCGCACAAAACAAGCGGCTGGCCGGGCCTGGCCCGCAGCACGCGGGCCAGGTGGGCGGCGTCCGCCGCCGAGAGGCGGGCGGTGTCGCCGGTGATGTCGGCGGTGAAATAGCGATGGGCCATG
>JBFXKS010000016.1:0-13378 GCA_050173515.1 Oscillospiraceae bacterium
AGCCTTTTGGCGGAGTGTGAGGGATTCGAACCCTCGAACCCTTTAAGGGGGTTACACGATTTCCAGTCGTGCGCCTTCGACCAACTCAGCCATCTCTCCATATGAAGTTGCGCTTTTTGCGAATATATGCTGGAAAAAGGCTTTTCTGGCCGCGCCAGTTTTCCGCCTGCAAAATAATATTCTCGCGTAATTATCTTATAAAATATGGAAGGCAATGTCAAGCGAAAGCCTTGTTTTATGAAATGGATTGTATTATAATACCCTAGTGCTTGTAAGCGAAGCGTGCTTTAGAAAGACGCTTCGTTTACTATGTGGGAAAGTACAAAAGTCTGCGCCGGTGGGGGCCGGGGCAGGCGAGGGTTTTGTTTTTGGAGGGGAGCACGTAGCAATGAACTATTTTGAGATGGACAAACCACAGCTGCAGCAGGAACAGGCCCGGCTGCAGGCGGTGTACGACACCTTTGCACAAAAGGGCCTGAAGCTGGACATGTCGCGCGGGAAACCGGCGCCGGAACAGCTGGATCTGTCTTTGGGCATGCTGGAGATGACCGACCACATCGACGACACCGGTGCGGATGCGCGCAACTATGGCGAGATGGAAGGCCTGCCCGAGGCGCGGCGCTATTTTTCGCGCTGGCTGGGCACCACGCCAGAGGAGACCTTCGTGTGCGGCAACAGCAGCCTGACGCTGATGTACAACCTGATCGACATGGGCTGGCGCATGGGCTTCACCAGCGGCGGCAAGCCGTGGAAGGACTGCGGCACCATAAAGTTCCTGTGCCCGGTGCCCGGATACGACCGCCATTTTCGCATCACCGAGATCTTTGGCTTTGAGCTGGTGAGCGTGCCGATGACGCCGGACGGCCCGGACATGGACGCGGTGGAGGCGCTGGTGGCAGACGAGGCCGTGAAGGGCATCTGGTGCATCCCGGTCTACTCCAACCCCGACGGCTACGTCTACTCGGACGAGACCGTGCGCCGCCTGGCCGCCATGAAGCCCGCGGCCGCCGACTTTCGCATTTTTTGGGACAACGCCTATTTCGCCCACCACCTGGCAGACATGCCCGTCAGGCAACTGAACCTGCTGCAGGCGTGCCGCGAGGTGGGCAATGAAGACCGCGCGTTGATGTTCTGCTCCACCAGCAAGATCACCTTTGCGGGCGCGGGCGTGGCGGCCATGGGCATGAGCGCCGCAAACTTCCAGCGAGTGAAGGACTACCTGTTCAGCATGACCATCACATTCGACAAGGTGAACCAGCTGCGGCATGTGCGCTTTTTGCAGCGCGAGGGCGGGCTGAAAGCCCAGATGAAGCGGCAGGCGGCGTTGATTTTTCCAAAGTTCGAGCAGGTGTTCAAATCTCTGCAAGAGGGCTTGGGCGGCTGTGGGCCCATCGCCCGCTGGACAACGCCCAAGGGTGGATATTTCATCAGTTTATACACGATGGACGGCTGCGCAAAACGGGTGGTGGCGCTGTGCAAGCAGGCGGGCGTGGTGCTCACCGGCGCCGGCGCGGCCTACCCCTATGGGGTGGACCCGGCCGACAGCCACATCCGTATCGCGCCCACCTACCCGCCCATCGAGGAACTGGCGCAGGCCGCCGACCTGCTGTGTATCACCACCCGCCTGGCCAGCGTGGAAAAGCTGCTGCAGACCTGAGTTCCGGCCCGGGGTGCGGGCCCAAACTATAGCCTGTTTTGGAGGAAGCCATGAAGAGAAGAGGGATAATATGGTTTTTTGTCGTGCTGGCGCTTATCGTTTTTTTGGCGCTCTCGACAATGTTTGGGATAGAGACCCGCTACGGTGACACGGTGACGCCCATTGTGCGCAGCGCATCGGACATCCGCTTCGGCATCGACATCCGCGGCGGTGTGGACGTTTCCTTTGTGCCCGCCGGCGGCGCGCAGGCCGACGAGAGCCAGCTGGCCGCGGCGCAGGCCGTGGTGGAGCAGCGCCTCATCAACCTGGGCGTGAACGACTACGAGATATATAAAGATGTGGACAAGGGCCGCATCATTTTGCGCTTCCCGTGGAAAGAGGGCGTGACCAATTTCAACCCGGAGACCGCCATACAAGAGCTGGCGGCCACCGCCTTGCTGACCTTCCGCGAGGGCTCCACCACCGACAGTGAGGGCCTGCCCTCCGGCGTGACGAAGGAAAACATCATTTTGGAGGGCAACGACGTCCTCAAGGCAAGCCCGATGTATGGGCAGGTGTCCTCCAGCGGCGCCAAAGAGTACTTTGTGCAGCTGGAGCTGAGCGAAGAGGCGACGGCCAAGTTTGCCGAGGCGACAGCGGAACTGGCCCAGCGGCAGGGCACCATCTCCATCTGGATGGACGATGTGATGATCAGCAACCCCACGGTGAACGACGCCATCGACTCGTCCACGGCCATCATTACCGGCAGCTTTACCGCCGAATCGGCCACCGAGCTGGCCGATAAGATCAACGCGGGCGCCCTGCCGTTTGCGCTGGAGGCCGACAGCTATTCCACCATCAGCCCCACCCTGGGCAGCCAGTCGCTGCGGGCGATGATCTTTGCCGGGGTGCTGGCGCTGATATTGGTGGCGGCGTTCATGATCTTCACCTACCGGCTGCCGGGCTTTGTGGCCAGCCTTTCGCTGGTGGGCCAAACGGTGGCCACCATCGCCTTTATCTCAGGCTACTTCGTGGTGTTCAACAGCTCCACGCTCACCCTGCCCGGCATCGCCGGCATCATTCTGGCCATCGGCATGGGCGTGGACGCCAACGTCATCACCTCCGAGCGCATCAAGGAGGAGCTGCGCAGCGGCAAAAAGCTGGACGTGGCGGTGAAATCAGGCTTCCAGATGGGCCTGCCCACCATCATCGACAGCAACGTGACGGTGCTGATCGTGGCGGCCATTTTGATGGGCGCTTTCGGGCCCACAGACGGCTTCTTCGCCATGGTTTTCAAGCCCATCTTCTTCGCCTTTGGGCCCTCCACGGCGGGCACCATCTACTCCTTCGGCTACACGCTGCTGGTGGGTGTGCTGCTGAACTTCGTGTTTGGGGTGTTCTGCAACCGCGTGATGCTGACCTCGCTGTCCAAGTTCAGCTTTTTGCGCAAGCCGACCTACTACGGCGGGCTGAAAGAGGGCCAGGAGGCGCCCGCGCGCAAAGAGTACAACATCGTGGGCAGCCGCAAGCGCTGGTTTTCGCTGTCCGGCATCATCATCGCGCTGATCATCCTGGCCACCGTGGTGTTCGGGGTGCAGATGGACGTGCAGTTCAAGGGCGGCGCCATCATCACCTATTCCTATACCATGGACTTTGACTTGGGCGAGGCACAGACGATCATCGACGAGACGCTGCAGGGCCAAACCAGCCTGCAGACGGGCGAAAACTCTGCCACCACAGACAAGACGCTGACCATCACCATGCCGGGCACCAGCACGGTGACGGTGGAGACGCTGGACGAGCTGACCGGGAAGCTGAACGAGGCGTTCACCGGCAACAAGTTTGCGCAGCTGGAAGTGAGCAATGTGGACGCGTCCATCGGGCGCACCTTCCTGGTGAAGTGCATCGTGGCGGTGCTGGCGGCCTCGATTTTGATCCTGATCTACATCGCGTTCCGCTTCCGCAAGATAGGCGGCTGGCGTGGCGGCCTGACCGCGGTGGTGGCGCTGGTGCACGACTTGATCGTGGTGTACGGGGTGTTTGTGATCTTCGGCATCCCGCTGGGTGGCAACTTCATCGCGGCGCTGCTCACCATCCTGGGCTACTCCATCAACGACACGGTGGTCATCTACGACCGCGTGCGAGAGAACAGGCGGCTATTGGGCAAAAATGCCCCATTCGCCGAACTGGTGAACCTTAGCATCAACCAGAGCCTGAGGCGGTCCATCAACACCACGCTGACCACCCTGATGGCCCTGGGATGTGTGTGTGTGTTTGCGCTAGTGTATAGGCTGGAAGGCATCTTCACCTTTGCGTTCCCGATGATGATCGGCATGGTGAGCGGCGTGTACAGCACCGTGTGCATTGCCGGGCCGCTGTGGGTGATGTGGGACACGCGGCGGCAGAAAAAGCTGCCGGGCAAAAAGGCGCCGAAGAAGCTGGAGGAAGCGAACGACGCACCAGAGGCCGACGAGGCTGAAAAAGCGGTGGACGGCGAAGAACAGACGGCTGTGAGCGATGAAAAGGCCGCTGGGGCAACCCCGCAAAAACAAAAAGCGACGGCTTCGCCCGGCAAAAAAGGCAAAAAGAAAAAGGGCAAAAAGTAGAACGCGTATTGAGGCGCAGGCGCATGCCAATGGCGGCATGGCCGGCCCAAAGCAAGGCAGAGGCAGGGGTTTTCAAAAAAGGCCCGCTGCCTTTGTTTTTTTGTGGATTCACCCCGGCTTCTCTCGCCATCATTGGCTTTACATTGCCGGCATTCTATTGTAAAATAGGGAACAGAGTTTCGGCGATGCAAAGAACGCAAATGCAGGTGAGACGGAGGCGGCATGGCCATTCAATACAAGCGGATATTGCTCAAACTGAGCGGCGAGGCCCTGGCGGGCGAAAAAGGCTTTGGCATCGACATGGAGACGGTGGAGACCATCTGCCGGGGCATCCAGAATGCGCACGCGATGGGCGCAGAGATCGCGATCGTGGTGGGCGGCGGCAATTTCTGGCGCGGGCGCGACACCACAGAGATCGAGCGCACCCGCTCGGACCAGATAGGCATGCTGGCCACGGTGATGAACTCGCTGGCAGTGGCCGACGCGCTGGAGCGGCTGGGGCTGGGCGTGCGGGTGCAGACGGCCATCGTGATGCAGGCCATCGCAGAGCCCTATATCCGCAACCGGGCCGTGCGCCATATGGAAAAGGGCCGCATCGTGATCTTGGCCTGTGGCACGGGCAATCCGTTCTTTTCCACAGACACGGCCTCGGCCTTGCGCGGGGCGGAGATAAACGCCGACATTTTCTTCAAGGCGACCATGGTGGACGGCGTGTACGACAAGGACCCCAAAAAGCACGCCGACGCCGTGCGCTACGAGCAGCTGACCTTTACCGAGGTGCTGAACAAGAAGCTGCAGGTGATGGATTCGACGGCGGCGACCCTGTGCCGCGACAACGCCCTGCCCATTTTGGTGTTTGACATAAACGACCCGGACAACATCGCGCGGGCCCTGGCGGGCGAGGCGGTGGGGACCCTGGTGAAAGAGGACTGAAAAGGAGTGGTGAAGCGTGCCCAGCGAATCGGTGAAACCTTATGTGGAAAAAATGGACAAGGCCCTGGCTTTTTTGTCGAGGGAGCTGGGCGCCATCCGCGCGGGGCGTGCCAACCCCGCCGTGCTGGAAAAGGTGATGGTGGACTATTACGGCACGCCCACGCCCATCAACCAGGTGGCGGCGGTGTCTGTGACAGAGGCGCGTATTTTGACCATCGCGCCCTGGGACGCCTCGCTGATAAAACCCGTGGAAAAGGCGATACAGGCCAGTGACATCGGCATCAACCCCACCAACGACGGCAAGGTGATGCGCCTGGTGTTTCCCTCGCCCACCGAAGAGCGCCGCAAACAGCTGGCCAAGGACGTGATGAAGCTGGGCGAGGAAGCCAAGGTGGCGGTGCGCAATGTGCGGCGCGAGGCGATGGATGTGTTCAAGGCGCAGAAGAAGAAAAGCGACATCACCGAGGACGACCTGAAGGACCTGGAGATCGAGATGCAGAAGGTGACCGACAACAAGACCAAGGAGATCGACAAGATCTGCGAGGCAAAGAACAAAGAGATATTGGAGCTATAGTTTTGCCGTTTGCAGGCGCCGCGCGGGTGCGCGGCGTTTGTTTTAGAGGCAGGGTGGGAAGGTGTGTGCGATGGCGCAGGGGGCGAAGGGCCTGTCGGTGGGCATCATCATGGACGGCAATGGCCGCTGGGCCAAAAAGCGCGGGCTGCCCCGCACGGCCGGGCACAAAAAAGGCGCCGACGTGTTCGACGACATCGCACGCCACGCGAACGAGCAAGGGGTGCGCGCGCTGTCCTTCTATGCGTTTTCCACCGAGAACTGGAAGCGCCCCGAAGACGAAGTGGCCACCATCATGGATTTGTTTGGCCAGAGCCTGAAGCGGCTGTATAAATACCGGAAAGAGAACAACCGTGTGCAGTTTTTGGGCGACAGAGCCCCGCTGGCCCCCGAGCATCGGGAGATGATGGAGGAGATAGAGCAGGAGACCGCGGCGCGCACCGGCATGATTTTGAACGTGGCGTTCAACTACGGCGGGCAGCAAGAGCTGGCCGAGGCGGTGCGGCAGATCGCGCAGGAGGTGGCCGATGGCGCGCTGCGGCCACAGGACATAGACCTTGCGCACATAGAAGCGCATTTGTATACCAGGGGCCAGCCTATGCCAGACTTCATATTGCGTACCTCGGGTGAAAAGCGGCTTTCGAACTTTCTGTTGTGGCAGAGCGCCTACGCCGAATACATTTTTACCGACGTGCACTGGCCCGACTTCACGCGGGCGGATTTTGACGCAGCCGTGGAGGAGTATCACAACCGAAACCGCCGCTATGGCGGGCTATAGACGGGAGGCGCGCGGGTGAAAACACGTGTGATCACGGCAGTGGTTGGGCTGGCGCTTTTGGCGGTTGCGCTGGTTTTTTACGAGACGATCTGGTTCAACATCGTGTTTTTGGCGGTGTGCTTGCTTGCGATACACGAGCTGTATGCGGCGTTCGGCTTTGGCAAGCGAGACTGGTATCTTTTCGTTGCGCTTGCCGTGATGGCGGGCGTGGTGATGCTGAGCGACAACCGCGCTGCTTACCGCGCGGTGCGCCCGGCGGCTTACTTGTTCGTGCTCTTCCTGGCCATCTGTGTTATCGGGCGGTTCTCGTCCATCAGTTTCGAAAAAATTGCCGGAGTGGTGCTGTTTTCAGCCGTTGTCGTGTACTGTTTTTACTCCTTTATCCACTTGAAGGTTCTGCTGCCAAAAGCGCAGTACGGCTATGACGCCACCTATTTCCTTATTTTGATTTTGGCCTACGCCTGGGGTGGAGACACCGCCGCCTACTTTGTGGGCAATGCATTCGGCAAGCGCAAGCTGGCGCCCCGCGTAAGCCCAAAAAAGACCGTGGAGGGCGCCATTGGTGGTGTGCTCGGCTCCATGATATTGGGGCTTTTGGTCACCATCATCTATGTGCTGCTGTCAACGCGGCTGATGGACTTCGAGCAGGTGCACTTCATGTACTATGTGCTGGTGTGCGTGCTGGGCATCGTGGCGTCGGTGCTGGGCATCATCGGGGACCTGTTTGCCTCTGCGGTGAAGCGCCAGTGCGGCATCAAGGACTTCGGCACCATTTTCCCCGGGCACGGCGGCATACTGGACCGCTTCGACAGCGTGCTGTTCATTGCGCCGTTGGTGGCGCTGGTGGTCACCGGGCTGTTCTACCGTTTCCGCCTGTGATGTGCAGCGGGCACCGACAGACTTTTAAGGAGGGCGGAATGGCCAAACGGGTGGCCGTGCTGGGCAGCACGGGGTCTATTGGGCGGCAAGGGCTGGAAGTGATAGATGAGCTGGGCTACCAGGTGGCCGCCCTGGCCGCCCACAGCGACATCGACCTTTTGGAGCGGCAGATCGTTGCCACGCGGGCGCCGGTGGTGGCCGTGGAGGACCCCGAGGCCGCAGAACGCCTACAGGCGCGGCTTTCGGGCCTTGAAACGCCGCCGATGCTGCTTTCCGGGCCGGGCGCGGCCCGCAACGCGGTGGGCGAGTGCGATGCCGACGTGGTGCTGAATGCCATTGTGGGCATTGCCGGGCTGCCCGCCACGCTGGCGGCGTTGGCCGGCGGTGTGGATGTGGCGCTTGCCAACAAGGAGAGCCTGGTGGCCGGCGGGCAACTGGTGATGCAGGAGGCCGCCGTCACTGGGGCAATGCTGCTGCCGGTGGACAGTGAGCACAGCGCGATTTTTCAGTGTTTGCAGGACCCCGCGGCGCGCACGGCGCTGGAAAAGATATTATTGACGGGTTCCGGCGGGCCATTTTATGGGAAAACTGCTTCAGAACTACAAAACGTGAGCAAGGCGCAGGCGCTGAAGCACCCGAACTGGAGCATGGGCGAAAAAATCACGATAGACTCGGCCACCCTGATGAACAAAGGCCTTGAACTCATCGAAGCCATGTGGCTTTTTGGGGTGCCCAGCCGGCAGGTGGAGATCGTGATCCAGCGGGAGAGCGTGATCCACTCGATGGTGCAGTTTGCCGACCATTCCATACTGGCCCAGATGGGCGTGCCCGACATGCGCCTGCCCATCCAATATGCGCTGACCTGGCCGCAGCGGGTGGCCGGCTGTGCACCGGTGTTGGATTTCGACACGCTGACGGCGCTGACCTTTGGCCGGCCGGACACAGAGACCTTCCGGTGTCTTTACGCCTGCCAAAAGGCGGCCGAAAAGGGCGGGCTGGCCCCGTGCGCGGCCAATGGCGCCAATGAGGAGGCCGTGGCGCTGTTCTTGCGGGAAGAGGTTTCTTTCCTGGATATCGGGCGGCTGGTGGAGGGCTGTGTGGACAGTGATTCCTTTGCAGGCGGCTACACGCTGGATGACGTGCAGGCCTGCGACCAATATGCCCGACACTATGTGCGAGAGCATATTTAAACAATAAGCGCAAGAAAGGGTAATTTAATGACGATATTGTTAGTGATTATTGCCGCGATATTGGTGTTCGGTGCGGTGATTTTCATTCATGAACTGGGTCACTTCATGCTGGCAAAATGGAGTGGCATAAAGGTAAACGAGTTTGCGCTGGGCATGGGGCCCACGCTGTTCAAGTTTGGAAAAGGGGAGACCACCTATGCCTTGCGCCTGCTGCCCATCGGCGGCTTTGTGAGCATGGAGGGCGAGGACGAGGAGAGCGGCGACCCGCGCAGTTTCCAGCGTGCGCCCATCTATAAGCGCATTTTGGTGATCATTGCCGGCGCTGTGATGAACCTGGTGCTGGGCTTTTTGGCACTGGTGGTGCTGGTCTCGGCAGGGGGCGACATTGCCAGCAAAACGGTGTCACGGGTGTATTCCGATGCATCGGGCCTTCAAGTGGGCGATGAGTTTGTCAAAGTGAACGGGCGCCGGTGCTTCATCATGGACGATTTGTCCTACGAATTCGCGCGCACTCAAAACGGCACCTTCGACTTGCAGGTGCGGCGCGACGGCAAGATGGTGGAGCTGAAAAATGTCACGTTTGAGACAAAGGAAGCGATAGACAAAACGACGGGTGAGCCTGTGCTCAATGAGGCAACGGGCGAGCCCTATCAGTACATGGATGTGGGTTTTGCCGTTTTGCCCATCGGCCGAAATCCTCTAACCGTGGTGCGCGAAGCGGCGCTGACCACACTGTCCTACGCGCGGCTTATCTACCTGTCACTGATAGACCTGATAACCGGCCGCGTGGCGGTAAACCAGCTGTCCGGGCCGGTGGGCATCGTCAGCGAGATCGGCAAGGCGGTGGCGCTGGGCTGGAAGCCTGTGGTGCAGCTGTTGGCGCTCATCTCCGTCAACCTGGGTGTGGTGAACATGCTGCCGCTGCCGGCTTTGGACGGTGGAAAGACGGTTCTGCTGATTGTGGAGGCGATACGGCGTAAGCCGCTGAAGCAGAAATACGAGATCGCCATCAACGTGGTGGGTTTTGCGCTGCTTATTTGCCTGATGCTGTTTGTCTCTGTCAACGATATTCGGCGGCTGGTGATGTAGGAATGAGGGCGCCATGCGACGAGTGAGTAAAAAAATACGGGTGGGCAATGTTTTTATCGGCGGCGATGCGCCGGTGCCCGTGCAGAGCATGCTCTCGGTGCCGGCGGGCGACGTGGCCGCCAATGTGGCGCAGGCAAAGCGCCTGGAGGCATGCGGCTGCGCCATCATTCGGGTGAGCGTGCCAACGCTGGAAGATGTGCGGCTTGTCCCGGCCATCAAGGCGGCGGTGGACATTCCGCTGGTGGCAGATATCCATTTTGATCATCGCATCGCGCTGGCAGCGCTGGCAGCGGGCGCCGACAAGATACGGATCAACCCGGGCAACATCGGCAGTGAGGCGAAGATACAGCAGGTTGCCGACGCCTGCCGTGAGCGTGGGGTGCCCATTCGCATTGGTGTGAATGGGGGCAGCCTGGATAAAACAGTTTTAGACAAATATGCGGCGGCCAATTCCGATGCGCTGTTCGAAAGCGCAAAATCAAATATAGACATACTCGAAAAATATAAATTTGATGATATTGTTGTTTCTGTCAAGTCCAGTCATGTTCCAACCATGGTTGAAGCGGTGCGCAAACTGTGCGATTACCGCGAATATCCCATCCACCTTGGCGCCACCGAGGCGGGCACCTACCGCTCGGGTATTGTGAAGAATGCCGTGGGCATCGGAACGCTTTTGCTGGAGGGCATCGGCGACACACTGCGGGTCTCCCTGACGGACGAGCCCGAAAATGAAGTGCTGGTGGGCTACGATATTTTACGGGCGGCAGGCTTGCCTGTGGCGGGCGCCGAGGTGATCAGCTGCCCAACCTGCGGGCGCACAAACATACCGGTGGCGGAGATTGCCCGGGAGGTAGAGCATCGCCTGGCCGGGTGCAAAAAGAACATCAAAGTGGCGGTGATGGGCTGTGTGGTGAACGGTATCGGCGAAGGCAAAGAGGCCGATATCGGCATTGCCGGCGGGGTGGATAGCGCTGTGTTGTTTGTGAAAGGCGAGAAAAAGCGTGTGCTGCACGGGGACTATGTGCAGGCGCTTTTGGAAGAAATAGAGCGTTTGTAAGATAATAATTTTGTGTGAAAGGAGTGTTCCGGTGGCCCCATTACTGAAAGAGCTGTGCCCTGAGTTGTACCGGGGCACCCTTCTTTTGCCCGATGCAGAAAATGTGCGAATCGGCGGCGTATTGGCTGATGAGGCGACGCGTACTGTGCGGCTGCGGCTAGAGAACGCTGTGCCGTTGCCGCAGAGGGCACTGGCGATCATCAGTGAGCACCTAGCGAGCCAATTTAGCGGATATACGATAAAAACAGAACTGATATTCCCGTATGAAGCCTTGACGACAGATGCACTGGAATGCATGCTGGACGAGCTGCGCAATGGCGGCATGCCGCTGAACGGTTATCTGGCCGGGATGACGGTGGATATCCAGCCGGATGGGATCTGTATTGGTTTGGCACATGGCCTTGGCCTGCTGGAGGAGCTTGGGTTTGCCGATGCTTTGGCGGCGTTGGTGGAAGACCGGTGTGAGAAAAAGGTGCCAGTGACACTGCGCCAGATCGATAATATTGTCGATGATACAAACAAAAAAGATAGAAGTGGTCAACCGCCCATTCAACCGAGAGCGCCCCGCCCAACACGTGGGAAAGACTCCGACAAGGCGATCACCTTGCCAAAGAAATCCGGGCTGGAACTGACGGCCGAGGCGCCCGAGGTACTGCTTGGCAAAGCGTTTTCGCCCAAAAGCACCACCCCGCTGGAAGAGCTGCACGAAGGCACGGGAAAGTGCGTGGTGTGGGGTGATGTGTTTGAGAGCGAAGTGCGCGAGCTGCGGCAAAATGTATTGGCGGGCATCTCCATCACCGACTATGCAGGCTCGGTGTCCATTCGGCAAATCGCGCGCAACCACAAGGCGCTGGGCAGGCTTGCGTCCATAAAAAAAGACGACACACTGCTGATACAAGGGGAGTGTGCCTATGACCGCTACGCCGGAGACTATGTGCTGCGCCCGCAGAACGTGATGCGGGTGAAGAAGAAAAAAACGGTGGACACCGCCGAGCAAAAACGGGTGGAATTGCATCTGCACACCAAGCTGAGCGCGATGGACGGCCTGTGCGACCCGGCACAGGTGGTGTATCGGGCGGCCGAGATGGGGCACACGGCGGTGGCCATCACAGACCACGGCGTGGTGCAGGCCTACCCGGAGGCGATGCTGGCCTGTGACGCGGTTCAAAAAGAACATCCGGGCTTTAAGGTCATCTATGGCTCGGAGCTGTATTTTGTGGACGACAAGGTGCCGGTGTTGGCGGGAGATGCCGATGGAAGCATCGAAAAAACGCGATTTATCGTGTTCGACATTGAGACCACCGGCCTCTCGCCCAAGCGGGATGCCATCACCGAAATAGGGGCCGTGGCGGTGGAGAACGGCGAGGTGAGAGAACGGTTCAACACCTTTGTGAACCCCGGGCGGCCCATCCCGCCGAAAATCGTGGAATTGACCGGCATTCGGGATGAGATGGTGGCGGATGCGCCTGGGCCGAAAGAGGCCGTGGCCGATTTTCTAAGCTTTGCGGCAGGCGGGGTGCTGGTGGGCCACAACGCCCACGATTTCGATTTGCGGTTCATTGAAGAAGTGGCTGCACAGCATGGGATAGCGCTTGAGGTGGCCTGCATCGACACATTGCCGCTGGCGCATGCCCTTTATGCCGGGCTGCGCAGCTACCGGCTGGACAGCCTTGCAAAGCACTTGGAGATACCGCCATTCCGGCATCACCGCGCCAGTGATGATGCCGCAGCGCTGGCGGCCATATTCCTGCGCATGCTGGAGGGCATTGCCGAGCGCCAAGTGACTAAGCTGGAAAATATCAACACGGGTGTGGGTGGAAGCCGTTCTTTGTCAAAACGGAACTATCACCTGGTGGCACTGGTGAAAAACCAGGTGGGGCTGAAAAACCTATACCGCATCATCTCCGAAAGTCACATCAATCACTATGCTTACGGGAAGAGCCGCGGGCCGCGCGTGCCCCGCAGCTTGCTGGACCGATACCGTGAGGGCCTGCTGTTGGGAACGGCCTGTGAGGCTGGAGAGCTTTACAGGGCGATCCTGGAGGGCAAGAAGGAAGAAGAGCTGGAAAAAATAGCGCAATACTACGACTATTTGGAAATACAACCTATAGGGAACAATGCTTTTTTGCTGCGCGAAAACCACGTGGACAGCCAGGAGACGCTGGAGGAGTACAACCGCGTCATCATTCGGCTGGGCCAAAAGCTGGGCAAGCCGGTGGTGGCCACCGGCGACGTGCACTTTTGGCACAAGCGCGACGCCGTGTACCGGGCCATTTTGCAGGCGGGCATGGGGTTTTCCGACGCCGATGCGCAGGCGCCGCTCTATTACCGCACCACCGCGGAGATGCTGGAAGAGTTCAGCTATCTGAGCGACGCGGAAGCCCATGAGGTGGTCGTCGATGCGCCGGGCCGCATCGCGGATATGATAGAACCGGGCCTGCGGCCCATTCCAAAAGGCACTTTTACGCCCACCATCGAAGGTTCGGACGAGATGCTGCGCGAACTGACCTTGGCCGGGGCCCATGCGCGCTATGGAGACCCACTGCCCGAGCTGGTGGCAGACCGGCTGCAAAAAGAGCTGGATTCCATCATAAAGCACGGATACGCCGTGCTTTATGTGCTGGCACAAAAGCTGGTGA
>JBFXKS010000017.1:0-13313 GCA_050173515.1 Oscillospiraceae bacterium
TGCCGAGGCGTTGAACATCAGCGGCAATTTGGCGTCGCGCAGCAGTGGTTTCAGGGCATCCGGCCTCAGGCTGTCGGAGTACAAGATCAGCGTGTCCTTTTGCTGGCTCACCTCGTAGATGCCCAGTTCGGCGGCGGTGACCCGCAGCAGGCTGATGGCCACCAGCCCCTTGGCGCTGTTGGCCACCGGGCCATAGCGGTCGGCCAGTTCCTCCAGCACGTCGTCGGCGTCCCGCTCGCTTTCGATGGCGGCGATGCGCTTGTAGGCCTCGATGCGCCCGGCCGCGTCCGGGATGTAGCTCTCCGGGATGTAGGCATCCACCGTGATGTCGATCAGCGTTTCGCTCTTGTCGGGCGGCAGCGCCTCGCCCTTGGCCTGCGCGATGGCCTGGTTCAGCATCTTCACATACAAGTCGAAGCCCACGGCCTCCATGTGGCCGCTCTGGCTTTGGCCCAGCAGGTTGCCCGCCCCGCGTATCTGCAGGTCCCGCATCGCGATGCGAAAGCCTGAGCCGAAGGCCGTGAACTCCCTGATGGCCGACAGGCGCTTTGCGGCCACGTCGGTGAGCACCTTGTCGCGCCGGAAGGTGAAGTAGGCGTAGGCCTTGCGGCCGCTGCGGCCCACGCGCCCGCGTATCTGGTACAGCTGGGCCAGGCCCATGCGGTCGGCGTCTTCGATGATGAGCGTGTTGCAGTTGCGCACGTCCACGCCGGTCTCTATCAGCGTGGTGCACACCAGAACGTCAATGTCGCCGTCCAGCAGCCCCTGCCAGGTGCGAGACAGCGTCTCCTCGTCCATTTTGCCGTGGGCCACCGCGATGCGCGCGCCGGGCAGTTGCTTTTGCAGCTTTTGGGCGGCCAGGTCTATGGTGTTCACGCGGTTGTGCAGGTAGTACACCTGCCCGGCCCGCGCCAGCTCCTTTTTGATGGCCGAGACGACGAGCCCTTCGTCGTACTCCATCACATAGGTCTCCACCGGCTGGCGCTCGGTGGGCGGGTCCTCGATGGTGCTCATGTCCCGGATGCCGGACAGCGCCATGTTCAGCGTGCGCGGGATGGGCGTGGCCGACAGGGTCAGCGTGTCCACCCCGATGAAGCTCTCCTTCAGTTTCTCCTTGTGGCGCACGCCAAAGCGCTGCTCCTCGTCCACCACCAGCAGGCCCAGCTGCTTGAAGTGCACGTCCTTTTGCAGCAGGCGGTGCGTGCCCACCACGATGTCCACCGTGCCGGCGGCCAGGCCCTTCAGCGCCTCGCGCACCTGCTTCGGCGTGCGGAAACGGCTCAGCATCTCCGCGTGCACCGGGAAGGCCTCCATGCGGGAGAGGATGGTGTTGTAGTGTTGCCAGGCCAGAATGGTGGTGGGCACCAGAATGGCGCACTGCCGCCCGCCCATCACGCATTTGAAGGCCGCGCGCAGCGCCACCTCCGTCTTGCCCACGCCCACGTCGCCGCTCAGCAGACGGTCCATCGGGTGGGGCTTTTCCATGTCCTTTTTGATCTCGTCGGCCGCCACCAGCTGGTCCGGCGTCTCGTCATATTCAAAGCGTGTCTCAAAGTCGCGCTGCCAGTCGCCGTCCTCGGGGAAGGCAAAGCCCGCGGCCTCGCGCCGCCGTGCATACAGCTCTATCAAATCGCGCGCCATCTCGCTGGTGGCCGCGCGCACGCGCGCCTTCGTCTTGGCCCACTCGCCGCCGCCCAGCCGGGCCAGCTTCACCTTTTCGCCGTCGCCGGGCGCGGTGTAGCGGCTCAAAAGGTCCAGCTGCGTCACGGGCACATACAGCGTGTCGCCTTTGTCGTAGCTGATCTTCAGGTAGTCCTTCACCACGCCGTGCAAGTCCAGCCGCTGGATGCCCACATACAGCCCGATGCCGTGGCTCTGGTGCACCACATAGTCGCCGGGGTGGATGTCGCTGAGGCTGGCCAAGCCCTTGCCTTTGGGTTTTGCCTTGCGCGTCTTCGGGGCGTCCTGCCGCCGCGAGGTGAACAGCCCAAAGCGCGCCGACGGGTAGATGGCGCCGGCGCTCAGCCGCCCGGTGAGCACCACCACGGTGTCGGCGGCCGGCTCGGGGTCTTTTTCTTTGGGCGCCAGCGCGCGGATGCCCGCCGCCTCGAGGTCGCGCACCAGGGCGTTGGCCGCGCGCGGGGTGCCGGCCAGCACGCCGCAAAAATAGCCCTCGCCCAAAAGCGGGCGCAGTTCTTCCGTTAGGGTGGCCACGTCGCCCGGCCAGGGCGGCAGGCCGTGGGCGGTCATGCTCACGGTGGCGGCCAGCTGGGTGTCTGGCACGCTGCGGGCGAAGTTCTCGGCGTAGATGCAGCGCCGCTTTTCTGAAAGGCTCCACATCTGGCCCATGTCCATGGTGTGGCCAAACAGCCCCGGCGCCAAAAGGCCCTCCTCCAGCAGGGCCTTTTGCTCTTCGCCAAAGCGGAACAGGGCGCTCTTGCCCTCTTCCCGTATGCCGCCGGGCTCGTCAAAAAACACGATGGGGTCGTCGAAGTAGTCCAGCAAAGTGCCCGGCGGCTGGTAGCGCAGCGCAAGGTAGCGGTCCATGCCCTCGGGCATCACCCCGGCGTCCAGCGCGGAAAGGTCCCGCTCCATCACACCGGCCAGCTGCTTTTTGGCGGCGCCCTTGGCCTTTTCCAGCCGGCTGCGCAGCAGCGCGGCCGCGCTGGCCGCCTCGCCAAACAGCACCTCGCGCGCGGGCGACAGGTACACCTTGCCCAGCTTGGCCTCGCGCCGCTGGCTCAGCAGATCGAACCGGTGGATGCTCTCCACCTCGTCGCCCCAATACTCCAGCCGGGCGGGGCCGTCCATGTCCGGCGCGTAGAGGTCCACGATGTCGCCGCGCATGCTAAACTGCCCCGGGCCCTCCACCTGGCTGCGGCGCTGGTAGCCCGCGGCGAACAACAGCTCGGCCAGCGCGCTCTGGGGCAGGGCCATGCCCGGTTTCAGCGTGCGGGTGCCCGCCAGAAAGTCATCTTTGGGCAAGGTGTGCTGCAGCAGGGCCTCCACCGGGGCGGCCACCAGCCGGATGCGCTGGCCCCCCAGCCGGCCCAGCACCTCCAGCCGCCGGTACTCATACTCGCGGCTCTGGCCGTCTATGTTGCGCCTGACGAAATCGCGCGCGGGGTACACGCCCGAGGAGATGCCCAGCGTCTCGGCGTCCTCGGCAAAGCGGGTGGCCTCGGCCTCGCCCGGCGTGATGACCAGCGCGCAGCGCCCGGTGTCCTGGCACAGGGCGGCCAGCACCGCCGCCCGGGCCACCGGCGGCAGGCCAAACAGCGCCGTGCTGCCGCGGCCGGCTTGCACCGCGTCGGCAAGGCGCCGGTATTCGGGCGTGGCTTTCAGTGCGCGTGTGAGCATGGCTTACCCTTGTTCTGTTAATATATACTATATCATTCGCAGAGATATCAGTTTAACAGAACCGGCGCGCGCTGTAAAGCAAAACGGCCGGTTCCACAAACAGGCTTTATGGCGGAAATTGCTGTTGAACTTGGCCGGCCGGGTTTACTCGGCCTCGCCGTATTTTTCCATGAGGCCGGGGCGCATCTTGTAGGCGAAGAAGATGAGGACGATGGCGGTGGCCATGCAGGCACAGGCGGCCAGCCAGGCGGGCGCATAGCTGCCGGTGAACTCGAACACCAGCGAGGCCAGCGATGGGCCCAGCAAGGCGCCGGTGCTGAGCGCGCTTTGCGAGAAGCCGGCCAACACCACATAGGCCTTGTTGCCAAAAAGGTCGCGCGTCATCAGCTGGGTGGTGACCAGCGTGACCGAGAGCCCCGCGCCCAGAACCAAGGCCATGGGATAGGCCAGCAGCGCCACGCGTCCCACCGCCAGCGCCAAAAGATAGCCCGAGATGAGCAGCACCCCGCCCACCAGCATGCCGATTTTGGGGCTGAACTTGTCGCAGAGAAAACCCAGCAGCAACTTGCCCAGCGTGATGCCGACCGAGACGATGGACAAAAGGAAGGAGACCCACACCATGTCAAAGCCGAAGTCGGTGAGGTAGGCCGTGCCGTTCACCATCCAGCTCTCAACGGCGGCGTCCATCATAAAAATGGCAAAAATAAGCAGCCAGAACATGCCGGTGCGCACCGCGCGCTTGGCCGGGATGCCGCCGTTGTCCAGGTCCAGCACCTTGTCCCCGTCCACCACGTCGCCAATGCGGGCAAGGCCCTTGTCCTGCGGGTGGGTCACATAGTTCACCGCCACCAGCGGGATGATGGGGATGGCCAGCAGCCCGAACAGGACATAGGCATGGCGCCAGCCAAGGTTTTCGATGATGGCGCCCGCTATGGGCGAGAAGATCATGGAGCCGATGCCGGTGCCCATGACCACGAAGCTCCACACGCGCCCGAGCATGCGCTTGCCAAACCAGTTGCTGATGAGGATGGAGATGGGCATGAGGCCGGCAAAGGCCACGGCCACGCCCCGCACAAAAAAGGCGATGGAGAGCACCACCAGCGACTGCACGGTGGCCAGCAGCACATAACACACCACCAGCAGGCACAGCGCGGCGATGACGGTGTTGCGGATGTTGACCCGCGCCAGCACCCGCCCGGTAACCAGCCCCGAGAGCAGCCCGGCCACCGCCGCAGAGGCCAACACCCCCGTGATGACGGTGCGCGGCACCATGAAGTGCTCGGCCAGTGGCTTTACGAACAGGCTGTTCAGGTTCAGCGCCGGCGCAAACACAAAGGCGATGATGATAAAGCCGGTGGCGAACACGCGCCACCCGAAATAAAGCGAAGTCTTTTTACCCACATCGTCATCTCCCGCTAAGTATCAAGTTCCCGTATTTGGCAGAGCCTACGGATGCTCGGGAGCGCCCGCCCGCGCCATCAGTTTGGGCTGCAAACGGTAGGCGATGGTGACAAGAGTGAGGCCCACCGCCACGCAGCCGCACACCCCCAGCCATGCGGGCACATAGCTGCCCGTCCACTCGAACACCGCCGAGGCCAAAATAGGGATGAGAAAATAGCTGAAACCCTGGGCGCTTTGCATGAAGCCGTTCAGGGTGACATAGTCCTTGTTGCCGAACAAGTCACGCGTGAGCAGCGGCAGCAGCACCGTGGTGGTGGCCTGCCCCAGCCCGATGACGATGGCCATGAGATAGGTGAGCGGCTGCCAGCGGCCCACAAAGATGGACAGGATATAGCCGCTCACCAGCATGGCGGAGCTGAAGTAAATGGCGTTGCGGGTGCCCACACGGTCTGAGATGGCGCCCACCAGCGGCTTGCCCACGGTGAGGGCCATCGAGGTGAGCGACAAAACATAGGACACCCAGATCACGTCGAAGCCAAAGTCGGTGAGGTAGGCCGCGCCGTTCACCAGCCACACCTGGATGCCGCCGACGGTGAGGAACACACCCGGGATAAACAGCCAGAACAGCAGGCTGCGCACGGCGGTTTTGCCAGAGATGCCCGAGCGGTCCGGCGGGGCGGGCGCCACGCCTTCACCGGGGTCCACCTCGCCCAGGGGCCGCAGGCCTTTATCCTGCGGGTGCAGCGCGTAGGTGAGCAGCACCGGTGGCAGGCACACCAGCGCCAGCACGCCGAAAAAGCCGTAGGCCATGCGCCAGCCCAGGTTCTCTATCATGTGGCCGATGATCGGGCTGAGGATGATGGCGCCGATGCCGGTGCCCATCATGGTGAAGCCCATCACCCGCCCGCGGATGCGCGCGCCGAACCAGTTGTTGATGAGCGTGGAGGTGGGCAGCATGACGCCCAGCGCGTTGCACAGCCCGCGCACCACCATGGCGATGATGACCACGGTGAACGACGGCGCGGTGGCCACCACCACACAGCAGAGGGTGATGGTGACGATGCAGATGGCCACCACGCGCTTGATGCCAAAGCGGGCGATGATCTTGCCGGCCACCAGGCACGCCAGCATGGACGACAAAGACGAGATGGACATGGCGGTGGCCGCCATGGTGCGCGGCACCTCGAAGGCCTCGGCGATGGGCTTGACGAACAGGCCGGTGAGGTTGATGCCCGACGTGGAGATGAGCCCCATGACCATGAAGCCGGTGGCCATGATGTACCAGCCGAAGTAGATTTTTTTGCCCTGTTTTTTTGCCGTTGTCTCCGCCTCCCCAAAATGCTGCGTTATCCTGTGCGCTGCGGGTCTATTCCACCCAGTGCCTCTGGCGGCTGGCGGGTTTCAGCCGGAAGGCGGCCAGCACCAGCCCAAGCCCCGCCGCGCACAGCACCGCCACGCCGATGAGCGCCGGGGTATAGTGGCCCACGGCGTCGTACACGATGGACATGGTGAGCGGGAGCGTGGCGCTGCCCAGCTTCATGGCGCACTCGGCGATGCCGAGCAGCGGCGCGTAGTCCTTGTTGCCAAAAAGGTCCCGCGTGAGCAGCGCGGTGACCACGGTGGGAATGGCGATGCCCGCGCCGGCCAAAATGGTGGCCGGGTAGGCCAAAAAGCTGGCCCGCCCCACGAAAATGGCCAACGAAAAGCCCGCGATGAGCCCGCCCGCACAGAAGGTGAAGGCCCATTTGGGCCCCCATTTGTCGCTGATGGCGCCGGCCAGCAGCTTGCTGACGCTGAGGCCGATCTGGCACACCGACACCAAAAAGGCCACCTGGATGACGGAGAAGCCCTGGTCGCTGAAAAAGGGCGCGTTGTTCACGTTCCAGGTTTGGGCGGCGCCCGAGGTGAGCACCGTGCCCACCACGAACAGCCAGAACATGGGCAGGCGCCGGGCCGTTTTGGCCGGGATGCCGCCCAGCGTGTCCACCGGCGCCTCACAGCCGTCGGTGGCGTCTTCGCAGCCCAGTGTGGCCAGGCCCTTGTTTTGCGGGTGGCGCACAAAGGCCGCCCACACCAGCGGGATGAGGCACAGCGACAGCACGGCAAAAAAGCGGTAGCCCATGCGCCAGCCAAAATTCTCGATGATGGTGCCGACGATGGGCGCCAGCACCGTGCCGCCCACGCCACTGCCCACCATGGCGATGCTGAGGGCCTTGCCGCGCAGCTTGCAGCCAAACCAGTTGTTGATGAGGATGGAGATGGGGATGGTGGTGATGAGCATGTTCAGCGCGCCGTTGATGAAGGCGCCGACCATGACGAGCACGATGGAGGGCGCAAACGAATAGCACACCAGGTAGTTGATCGACTGGATGCCCAGCGCCAGCATGGCGGTGCGGCGGATGTCGTGTGCGACGAGGAAGCGGCCGGCGAACAGCGAGGTGACCATGCCGGAGACGGAGCTGAGCGCCGAGATGGCGGTGGACATCGTGCGCGCGATTTCAAACTCTTCGGCCAGGGGCTTGATGAAGAGCCCCAGCATGGCGTAGGAGGGCGCGTAGCTGAAGACCATGACCAAAAAGCCCACCGCGACGATGAACCAGCCAAAATAGATTTTCTTTCCAGATTGCTTGCCCGTTGCTTCCGCCTCCAAAGCAGGTGAGTAAAATATCTTTTTGCGGCGCTACGCCACCCAGTGTTTTGCGTGGCTGGGGGCTTTTATGCGGAAGGCCGCCAGGATGAGCGCAAGGCCTACCGCGCACAAAAAGCCCACGACCGCCAGCGCCGGGACATAGGTGCCCATGGCGTCGTACACCAGGGACATGCACAGCGGGACAACGGCGCCGCCCAGCTTCATGGCGCACTCGGCAAAGCCGATGAGCGGGGCATAGTCCCGTATGCCGAAGAGGTCCCGTGTGATCAGCGAGGTCATCATGGTGGGGCTGGCCATGCCCGCGCCGGCCAAAATGGCGGCCGGGTAGGCCAAAAAGCTGGCCTTGCCCACAAAAACAGCCAGCGCATAGCCGCCCACCAGGCACACCGAGCAGATGGAGAACGCGAGGCGGGGGCCCTTGCGGTCGCTGATGGCGCCGGCCAACAGCTTGTTGATGATGAGGCCGACCTGGGCGATGGACATGAGCAGCGACACCTGGATGGCGTCGAAGCCCTGGTCGCTGAAATAGGGCGCGTTGTTCACGTTCCAAGACTGGGTGCCCCCGGTGGTGAGCAGGATGCCGATGATGAGCAGCCAGAAGATAGGCAGGCGCACCGCCTTTTTGGCCGGGATACCGCCGGTGGTATCCGGCGAGGGAGCGCAGCCGTCTGCGGCCACGTCGTCGCCCAGCACGGCCAGGCCCTTGTTCTGCGGGTGGCGCACGTAGGTGGCCAGCACCAGCGGGATGAGGCACAGCGACAGGATGGCGAAAAAGCGGTAGCCCATGCGCCAGCCAAAGTTCTCGATGAGCGCGCCCACGATGGGTGCCAGCACCATGCCGCCCGCGCCGCTGCCCACCATGGCGATGCTGAGGGCCTTGCCGCGCAGCTTGCAGCCGAACCAGTTGTTGATGAGGATGGAGATGGGGATGGTGGTGATGACCATGTTGAGCAGGCCGTTGATGAAGGCGCCGGCCATGACGAACACGATGGAGGGCGCCAGCGAGTAACAGAGGAGATAGTTGGCCGCCTGCAAAGACAGGGCCAGCACGGCGATGCGCCGGATGTCACGCTTGGCCAAAAAATTGCCGGCGAACAGCGCGGCCACCACGCCGGCGATGGAGCCCAGCACCGCGATGACCGTGGAGACCGTGCGCGCCACGGCGAACTCCTCTGCCAAGGGCTTGATGAAAAGCCCCAGCATGGAGAAGGTGGGTGAATAGCTGAGGGCCATCACCAAAAAGCCCGCCACCACGATCCACCAGCCGAAGTAGATTTTTTTCCTTGGAGTGCCCTGGTTCATGTTTTCCTCAAACCCTTCCGCCCGTCGGGTTTTTGCGGCCGTCAGCCGCCCGTGTGCTCATTCCGCCTGCCAATATTTTTTCACCAGCCGGTTGCGGAACACATACGAGACGTTCAGCAAAACCAGCGTGCCCACGCTCATGGCGAACGCCGTGACCCACGACACCACATAGCTTCCGGTGAGGTCGTACAGGCTGGAGGCGAACACGCCCAACAGCCCGCCGCCCAGGTTGTGCGCGGCGTTTTGCACACCCAGCAGGGTGCTGTAGTCCTTGTTGCCGTAGAACTCGCGCGTGGCCAGCGGGCCCAGCACGGTGGTGGACGCCAGGCCTATGCCAAGGATGAGCATGGAGGGATAGGCCAAAAGCGGGAAGCGGCCGATGAGCAGCGACAGCAAAAACCCGCCGCCCAGCGACAGGCTGCCCACCACCATGGCCGCCCGCACGTTCATCTTGTCGTTGATGGTGCCGAGGATGATCTTGCCCACCGTGGTGCCGATGGAGGCGATGGAGATGTAGAAGGTGACGGTGACGATGCTGTAGCCCAGGTCACCCAGGTAGGACGCGCCGTTCACCGTCCAGGTGTACACGCCGCCCGACAGCAGGAAGAAGGCCAGCAGGAAGACCCAGATGGAACCGCTTTTCAAAACGCGCGCGGCGGGGATGCCGCTGGTGTCGATGACCTCTTTGCCGCCGGCCTCGGTCTCGTCTTGCCCGATGGGCACCAGGCCCTTGTCGCGCGGGTAGCGCACATAGGTGAGCAGCACCAGCGGCACCAGCGCCAGCGCCAGAATGCCAAAGAAGTTGAACGCGGCACGCCAGCCCCAGCGGTCCATGATGACGCCGACGAGCGGGTTGAGCACCATGGCGCCCACGCCGCTGCCCATCAGCGCGGCGCCCCACACCCGGCCGCGTATCTTTTTGCCGAACCAGTTGTTGACAAGGATGGAGGCCGGCAGGTTGGCACAAAAGGCCAGCGTGACGCCGCGCACGCCCGCCATGATGAAGATGACGGTGAGCGAGCCGGCCGCGGCCAGCGCGAACTGGCTGGCGGCCTGGATGACCAGCGTGACCGAGACCAGCACCTTGAGGTTGTAGCGCGACAAAATGCGCCCGGCGGGCAGCGAGGCCACCATGCACGACAGGGTGACCGCGGTGGACACCAGCGCCGCCACCGTGCGCGAGACGCCGAACTCCTCGGCCATGGGCGCCACAAAAAGCCCAGGCATGGACTGGCTGGGCGCAAAGCTGAGCGCCATGATCAAAAAGGCCGTGACGACGATCCACCAGCCAAAATAGAATTGCTTTTTTCCCGCGTTGGATGACATACCCCAATACCCCCACCCTGTGTTCCCTGCACAGTGGCACCATGCCGTTTGGTGCCGTGATGCCCGGTCCCGCTTCCCTCAAAACCGGGCATGGCTGCCGTTACCGGTTGTTGCCTTCGCCGTTGTAGCGGTCCATCGCCTCCGAGGGCTTGCCCGCCATCAACAGCTCGGCCGCGGCAGCCACGTCCTCGTAGCGCGCGGCCACGGCCTGCTTTTCCGCCAGCGTCAGGCGCGAGAGCACCCAGTCGGCCAGGTCGAACTCGGCCCGGGGCCTGCCGCCCACGCCGATGCGGATACGGGGAAAGCCCTCCCCGAGAAAGGTGATGATGCTTTTCAGCCCGTTGTGGCCGCCGGCGCTGCCCGAAAGGCGGATGCGCAAAGTGCCGGGGGCCAGGGCGATGTCGTCGCAGAACACCAGCACGCGGCCCGGCGAAATGCCGTAGTATTCGCTGGCCTTCAACAGGCTGGTGCCCGAAAGGTTCATGAAGGTCTGGGGCTTCAGCAGCAGCACGCGCTGCCCGCCCACCGTGCCCTCGCCGCACAAGGCGTCAAAGCGGGCCCGCTTCACCCGGATGTCCCAGCGCTCAGCCGCCACATCCAGCGCCTCGAAGCCGACGTTGTGGCGGGTGCCCTGGTACTTTTTTCCGGGGTTGCCCAGGCCCGCCACCAGCCACTGTGCCCCAGCTGATTTTTTTTTGAAAAACATGGATACCCTCGTATTTCCGAAGGGCCCGCCCGCAAAAGCGCCGGGGACCCCGGTGGTCTTTTAGTTGAACAGGGTAGAGACGGGCTTGTCGCTGAAGATGCGCGCGACGGCCTCGGCCAAAACGCCCGCCGCAGAGAGGATCTTGAGCTTTGGGATGCGCTTTTCCGGCGGCACGCAGATGGTGTCCAGCACCACCACTTCGCTGATGGCCGACTGCTCGATGCGCTCGATGGCGGGCCCGGAGAGCACCGCATGGGTGGCGCAGGCCGACACGGTTTTCGCCCCGCGGCGAATGACCTCATCGGCCGCATTGGTGAGCGTGCCGGCGGTGTCCACCATGTCGTCCACGATGAGCACGTCCTTGCCGGCGATGTCGCCGATGATGTTCATGATCTCGCTGGAGTTGGGCTTGGGGCGGCGCTTGTCCACGATGGCCAGCGGGGCGTCCAGCCGCTCGGCCAGGGCCCGGGCGCGGTTCACGCTGCCAAGGTCCGGGCTCATCACCACCAGATTGTCCGCAAGGTCCTTGTCCTTTTTGATTTTTTTCTCAAAATAGGGCACCAGGATGGGCATGCCGACCATATGGTCCACCGGGATGTCGAAGAAGCCCTGGATCTGAGGTGCATGGAAGTCCATGGTGAGCACGCGGTCGGCCCCGGCGGTGCTGATGAGGTCGGCCACGAGCTTGGCGGTGATGGGGTCCCGCGCGCGGCTTTTGCGGTCTTGCCGGGCGTAGCCATAGTAGGGCAGCACGGCGGTGACACAGCCGGCCGACGCCCGCTTGAAGGCGTCGATCATGATGAGCAGCTCCATGAGGTTGCGGTTCACCGGGCTGGAGGTGCTTTGCACCACGAAGACATCGCTGCCGCGCACGCTCTCGAAAATCTCCACCTGGATCTCACCGTCTGAAAAGAGGCCGACCTTGCTTTTGCCCATGGGGATGCCCAAATTTTCAGCCATGGCGGCTGCCAGGGGCTGGTTCGAATTCCCCGAGAAGATCTTGATGTCCTTGCCGTGCAGGTTCATACAGGCCGCACCCTCCCGAACAGTTGATATTGATAGGATTTTAACACTTGTTATCTAGTTTACTCCATATTCTATAATTTGCAAGCGTTTGATGGGCGCCCCTCGCACAAAAGCGCCCAAAAAAATGCGCGGCGTTCATAAGAAATCCATAGCATTTGTGCGGGGCTTCTGGTATAATATCTCATGCGTGTCAAAAGAACAAAAAAGCTTGGCGGGCAGCGGCCGAACCGGGCAAACGCACTTCCGTTCTTTTGGGTTCTGGGCACATTTTGAAAGTCGGCTCCCCGGGTGTTTTGCACCCGGGCGGAAAACATAAGAAATCTATCACAGTTTGGAGGGCTACAGTTTGAGCGCAAAGTATGTCTACCTGTTCAACGAGGGCAACAAGGAGATGCGGGATCTGCTGGGGGGCAAAGGGGCGAACCTGGCGGAGATGACCAACGCAGGGCTGCCGGTGCCGCAGGGGTTCACCGTGACGACAGAGGCCTGCACCCGCTATTACGATGACGGCCGGAAGATAGCACAGGAGATCCAGGACGAGATCTTCGAGTATATGGCCAAGATCGAGAAGATCACCGGCAAGACCTTTGGCGATAAAGAGAACCCGCTTTTGGTGAGCGTGCGCAGCGGCGCGCGTGCCTCGATGCCCGGCATGATGGACACCATTTTGAACCTGGGGCTGAACGACGAAGTGGTGGAGGGCCTGGCCGCCAAGACCGGCAACCCGCGCTTTGCGTACGACAGCTACCGCCGCTTCATCCAGATGTTCAGCGACGTGGTGATGGAGCAGCCGAAGTCTGAGTTTGAGAAGCTCATCGACGCGATGAAAGAGGACCGCGGCGTGAAAGAGGACCCCGAGCTGACCGCCGACGACATGAAAGAGCTGGTGCAGAAGTTCAAAAACCTGTACCGTGAGAAAAAAGGCGAGGACTTCCCGCAGGAGCCGAAGGTGCAGCTGATAGAGGCGGTGCGCGCGGTGTTCCGCAGCTGGGACAACCCCCGCGCCAACACCTACCGCCGCATGAACGAGATCCCGTACGACTGGGGCACCGCCGTGAACGTGCAGAGCATGGTGTTTGGCAACAGCGGCGAGCGCAGCGGCACCGGCGTGGCCTTCACGCGCAACCCGGCCACCGGCGAAAAGGCGCTGTTTGGCGAGTACCTCATCAACGCACAGGGCGAGGACGTGGTGGCCGGCATCCGCACGCCGTCGCCCATCAGCCATCTGGCCGACCAGATGCCCGAGGTGTACAACGAGTTCAAAGACATTGCCCAGCGGCTGGAAGACCACTACCGCGACATGCAGGACATGGAGTTCACCATAGAGGACGGCAAGCTGTACATGCTGCAAACGCGCAACGGCAAGCGCACCGCCGCCGCCGCGCTGAAAGTGGCAGTGGACCTGGTGGACGAGAAGATGATCACCGAAAAAGAGGCCGTGATGCGCGTGGAGCCCAAGCAGCTGGACAGCCTGCTGCACCCGCAGTTCGACCCCGAGGCCCTGAAAAAGGCCGAGGTGATCGGCAAGGGGCTGGCGGCTTC
>JBFXKS010000018.1:0-13228 GCA_050173515.1 Oscillospiraceae bacterium
CAGCGCCTCTATTTTTGCCGTGTCCAGCCGGGCGAAGGCGTCGGCCGCATAGCCTTTTTCGGCAAGGCGCGGCGGCACATCCACCACAACGGGAACGGGCACTTTGGCCACCTTTGTGGCAACCAGCTGCGCCATGTCGCGCACCGTCATGCCCGCGGCGGGGTTGGCCACATTGTAGGCCGTGCCGTTGGCGCCTTTCACCAGCAGCACCAGCAGCGCCTCCACCGCGTCGGCCATATAGCAGTAATTCCCAAAGGAGCTGCCCTGCGTGTGCAGCACAATGGGCCCGCCGCTGCGCGCGCTGCGCGCAAACTGGGCAAACACCCGGGGGTCCTGCGGGGAGGTGCCCGCCCCAAAGGTCTGCGCCAGGCGGGCCGATTTCACCGGCACGCCATGCTGCGCAAAAAAGGCGTTGCACAGGCACTCGCACATCCGCTTGCCCTCCGGGTAGGCGGTGCGCGGGCTGGAAAGGTCCAGGTAGCCCAGGTCGGCCTCTGTGGCAGTGGGCTTTTCCATGGCGCCGTACACCTCCATGGACGAGAGGTTCACCACGCTTTGGCTTTGCGCGTGGCGGGCCAGCTCCAGCACATGCCACGTGCCGCGAAAGGCCGTGTCCATCACCTCGGCGGGGCGGGCCACCATGTCGGCCGAGCGTGTGATGCCCGCGCAGTGGAAAACATGGGTGAGCGTCCCGGGCAAAAGGCCGGGCGGGAAGGGCCGGCGCACGTCTCCCGGCACAAAGGTGACCCCCGGCAACGCCGCCAGGGCCTGGCCTTTTTCGGCGTTTCGCCCATGGGCCATAATGGCCATGCCCAGCCCGTGGCGGCCGTGGGCGGCAGACAGCGCGTGGACCAGCGCGCCTCCCAGTTGCCCCGTGGCGCCCGTCACCAGCACGGTGGCCCCGCGAAACGCGTCCCACGAAAGGCAGGGGGAACCTGTGATGTTTTCCAGGTCCTGCTTGAATACCCGGCTGAGCAAATCGCATCCACCTTCCCATGCATGCCGTCAACTGTCTGTCATTTTATCATATCCCCCGGCTGAATGCAAACCCGATAGAATAGAATTACAACATACCATCAATGGATATGGACGTGCAGCGGGGTGCGCTGCGATTTTGGGGAAGAAGGCGGGGGCGCATGTGGCGATGGATGGACGCCGGGCGCACAGAAAAAAGCCCCGATTCCTGCCGGGGCTTACATGTGCCTGCCGTGCTACAAAGGGCAGCCCGCCGTTCAGGCGCCCCACACGCGCCAGGGCGGCTGCTCCTGCCACAGGTTTTGCAGCCGCTCATAGTCGCGGGGCGTGTCCATGCACTGCCAGAACCCGTCGTGCTTGAAGGCGGACAGCTGCCCTGCGGCCGTCAGCTTCTCCAGCGGCTCTTTTTCAAAAATGGTGTGGTCGCCGGCGATATAGTCGAAAACCGGGGCCTCCAGCACCATAAAGCCGGCGTTTATCAGGTTGCTGTCGAGCGAGGACTTCTCCCGAAAGGCGTGCACGCCGCCCGCCTCGTCCACGTCCAGCACGCCAAAGCGTTGCTCCACGCCCACCGCGGTAAGCGTGGCCAGCTTGCCGTGCCCGCGGTGGAAGGCCACCAGCTCGTGCAGGTCCACGTCCGAAACGCCGTCGCCATAGGTGAGCAGGAACGGCTCGTCTTTAATATAGTCCCTTATCCGCTTGATGCGCCCACCCGTCATGGTGTCCAGGCCGGTGTCTATCAACGTGACCTTCCAGGGCTCGGTGTGGCTGGCGTGGGTCGTCATGGTGCCCCTGTCACAAAAGTCAAAGGTGATGTCGCAGTTGTGCAGGTAGTAGTCGGCAAAATATTCCTTGATGGCATAGCCCCGGTAGCCGCAGCAGATGATGAACTCGTTGTGGCCGTAGTGGGAATAGTGCTTCATGATGTGCCAGAGGATGGGCTTCCCGCCTATCTCCACCAAAGGTTTTGGCAAAACACTGGATTCACTCGAGAGCCGTGTGCCCTTGCCGCCCGCCAATATCACAACTTTCACAGCAAAGCTCCTTTATCAAAAATTATTCATCGCCCGGGTGCCGATATTTTTGTATCGCCAGCAGGCCGTCTTCAAAAGATGTGCGGGGCTTCCAGCCGGTGTCCCGCCGTATTTTTTCAATGCCGGCGTTCAGCCACACCGCGTCCTGGGGCTGCGGCCCGAAGTGGATGTCCGTGCCGGGCGCCAGCACATCGCGCGCGGCCTTGATGTATTCGCGCAGCGGCCGCGCCTTGCCGGATGCCAGGTTGTACACAGGGGCCGTGGCCGGCGCTTCGCCCAGCTGCAGCAAAGCCTCTGCGGCATCCTGCGCATAGAGAAAGTCCCAGGCGTTCAGCGCGGCGCTCACCTGCGGAACGGCGCCCTGGGCGAACGTGCGCACAAGGTAGGAGATGAGGGTGCCGGGGTTGTCCCGCGGGCCAAACACACTGAAGACCCGGACCCAGGTGGTTTGCAGCCCCAGCAGCTGGCCCTGGCTGCGGGTGGTGTGGTAGGCGGCGGCCTTGCAGGCGCCATAGGCGGTGGTGGGCTGCAGCGGGCTGTCCTCTGTCAGGCGGCTGTGCTGGATGCCGTATTCGGCCTGCGAGCCGGTGCAGATGAAATGCCGGCAGCCCAAGCGATGGGCCGTTTTCTGCGCCTTCAGGGTGTGCGGGATGTTCAATACCTGCGCGTCGAAATCATTGCGCCCGCCCGCCCATGCCAGGTGGAAAAAAAGGCTGGGCGCGGGGCCGCCCTGTGGCAGGTGCTGGGGCAGGCGCTCGATGTCCCGCATATCCAAGTCGATGACAAGGACATCTGGATGCCCTTCGAGATAGCGCCGCCGCGGGGAATCTTTCCGGCACGGCGCATAGACGTGATAGCCTTGCCCTTGCAAAGCGGACAGAAGCCAGCTGCCCAAAAAGCCCGAGCCGCCGGTGAGCACCGCCGCCTTCAAAACAACACCTCGTTTATGTAGACGTCGATGGCCGCCTGTGTCTCGCTGGTGTCCACGAATTTTTTTTGCACGGCGTCCTTGCGCCGTGCCAGCTCCTGCAGGGTCTGCATAAACTGCTGGCAGCTGTTGCCGGTGCCGTAATAAAAAGAGCACTGCCGCTGGTCGTCTATTTTCTCCATCTGTGCCAGGATGGCATGGGTGTCCTCTTCCACGTGGATGATGTTGGCCAGGCCGCGCGCGGGGTAGCGGTCGTGCTGGCGCGAGCCCACATCGATGCAGGGCACGCCATACACACAGGCTTCGCGCACCCCGGCGCTGGAGTTGCCGATGATGAATTCGCTGTGCCGCAAAAGCACCAAAAACTCCTCAAAATCCAGCGAACGGTACAGCCGGTAGCGCGCGTTTGCGCGCAGCTTTTCCAGCGCGCCCAATATCACGGCGCTGCCCAGGTCGTTGTTGGGGTAGATGACCACGTAATTCTTTTCCGACAGCAGCGTGGCGTCCACCACGGCCTCTATTTTTTCCTTCAGCCGGTCCTGCTCGGTCACCACCGGGTGATAGATCATTATAGCATAGCGTTCAAACGGAATGCCATACCGCTCGCGCACCTGCTCCAGCGGGGGCAAGTCGTCCGACAGCATCACGTCGATGTCCGGCGAGCCGATGACAAAGATGTTGCCGACGGGCTCGCCCAGCTGCTGCAGGCGTATCTGTGCCTCCTCGTTGGAGACCAGGTGGTAGTGGGCCATTTTGGAGATGGCGTGGCGAATGGAGTCGTCCACGGTGCCGGTCACCTCGCCGCCCTCGATGTGGATGCAGCGGATGTTGTTGAGCATGCACACGATGGCGCCCGCCAGCGCGTCGATGCGGTCGCCGTGCACCACGAGGAACTGTGGCTGCACCTGGGCAACATAGTCCGACAGCTGGATGATGGTCTGCGCCAGGTTCACGTCCATGCGGGTGCTGTCCTCGGTGCCCCAGGCCAGCTTTGTGTTTTTGTAGCCGTCCTTCAGCACCTGCTGGTAGGTGCTGCCGTGCACCCTGGAAAGATGCATGCCGGAAATAAACAGGTGCAGCTCATACACCTCGGCAGCCTCCACGGCCAGCGTCAGGCGCTTGATCTTCCCATAGTCGGCACGGGTGCCGGTGACGAACATAACGCGTGTTTTATCCATAGAACCTCTCACCATGCCACCATGGCGTTGCCAATGTGCACGTCGTTTTCGATATCGCACAGGGCGTGGCGGCCCAGCACCTGCTCGTACCGCTCGGCCAATATCTCGCCCGTGCCGGGCCGTTTCACCCAGATATTGTCCGGCGTGAACGCCTCGCCTTTTTTGATGGGCCTTATTGAAACGACGCTGGCGTAGGCGAAGTCGATGGTGACCTGCTCTTCGGGCAGCGCGGCCTTCTCGCCGCCCAGCATCTGCGGCACCTCTTGCGCCGCCAGCAGCAGTGCCTTCAGCTCCGCCGGGTCCATCGAACAGACGATGTCGTTGCCCACGCGGGCCTTCGAGTCTGTGAAATGGCGCTCCACCACGGTGGCGCCCAGGCCCATGGCGGCAATGCAGGCGTTGTTGTTCAGCGTGTGGTCCGACAGCCCCACCGCCACCCCCGGGAAATGCCGCATCAGCTGCTGCATGGCGCCAAGGCGCACCTGGCCGGGCTGTGTGGGGTAAAGGTTGGTGGTGTGCAGCAGGGCATACGGCGCGCCGGCCGCCACTGCGATGTCCACCGCCTTTTCTATGGCCGCGATGTCGTTCATGCCGGTGGACAGGATCATGGGCTTTTTAAAGGCGGCGATGTGTTTGATGAGCGGGTAGTTGTTCAGCTCGCCCGAGCCGATCTTGTAGGCCGCCACCCCAAATTTTTCCAGGCGGTCGGCCGCGGCGCGCGAGAAGGGCGTGCTGAGGAATACCATGCCCTTGCTCTCGGTATAGCGCATCATCTCGCGCTCTTCGTCCTCGCTCAACGCGCACTGCTCCATCACGTCGAAAATGGACTGGGCCGAATTGCCGGGGATGACGCTGCGGGCCGCGGCGCTCATCTCGTCGGCCACGATATGCGTTTGGTGCTTGACAAGGCGTGCGCCCGCGTCGTGCGCCGCGTCCACCATGCGCAGCGCCACCTCCAGGCTGCCGCCGTGGTTGATCCCGATCTCCGGGATGACCAGCACGGGGCCGCCGGGGCCCACGGTGATGTCATGTCCGATGGAAAACCCGCTCATTGTCACCTCTCCTGTCAGGGCGTCTCGTTGTGTGGGCCGGGAAGGAAGGCTGCGCCTCAGCCGAAGTCGTAGTTCTTGTAGTAGTCGTAGACTTCCTTGGGCAAAAACGGCGCCAGGTCGTCCAGCGGCGGCGAGTAGATGCTGCCGTCCTCCAGCTTTCGGCTCATCACCTTTGGCTCGATGGGCTGCAGGGTGTCCTGCATGACCTCACACAGGGCATAGCCGCCCTCGCCCACCAGCCAGGCCAGGCCCGGGTCCACCTCGTCGTGGCTGGCGATGCGCCTGAACGGGATGCCGTAGGCGGCGGCCAGCTTTTCAAAATCTGGGAAACTGATGCCGCTGTCGTTGGTGCAGCCGGACAGATGCCCCTCGAAGAAGTTGGTTTGGGTTTGAACGATGGCCTGGTAGCCGCCGTTGCTGAAAACGACGATCTTCACAGGCAGGCGGTTGTGCACGATGGTCTGCAGCTCCTGCAGGTTCATCTGGATGCTGCCGTCGCCCGTGAGGCAGAAGACGGGGCGGCGCGAGGCGACCTCGGCGCCGATGGCGGCGGGCAAATCGTAGCCCATGGTGCCGCAGTTCACATTGCCGTACAGCAGCTGGCCCTGCTTTTCCACGCCCATCTGCAAAAAGGAGACGCTGGCACAGCTGTTGCCCACCACCAAAATGGCGTCGTCCGGCAGCACCGCCTTCAGGCGCTGCGCCAGATAATAGGGGTTCACCTTTTCGCTATTGGCCTGGTGCGGCTGGTAAATGGGGTATTTTTCTTTCAGCTCGCGGCAATAGGGCAGCCATTTCGGGTTCATTTTATCGGCGGGCCCGGCTTTTTCCAGCAGGCCGCCTATCACGTCTTTCACATCGGCGCAAACGGGGAAATCGATGTGGATGGTGTTTTTCTTCAGCTCGTCCGGGTCCACGTCCACCACGAGCTTTTTGGCCTTTGGCGCAAAGGCCTCGAAGTTGAAGCCCGTCTGCTTGAAAGAGAGCCGGCAGCCCAGGCTGACAAAAAGGTCGGCGTTTTGAAGGATGAAATTGCCCGGCCGCCCGCCGAACGTGCCGAAATTCCCGAAGTACAGGGGATACGAGGTGGGGAAGATGTCGCAGGTGCTGGTGGGGCACAAAACCGGCACGCCCAGGCGCTGCACCAGCGCGGCAAGCGCCTGTGTGCACCCGGCGGCCTTCACGCCGGAGCCTGCCAGGATCACGGGCCGCCCCGCCGCTTTTATCGCGGCCAAAATGTCGTCTGCCAGCGCGCCCATCTTTGCTTTGGGGGCATTGGGCGGGATGAACGGGCGCAGGGTGTCCGTCTCCACCTCGGCGCTCTGCACATCCAGCGGGATGTCCAGCCAGCACGGGCCCTTGCGGCCCTCCTGCGCCAGGTACAGGGCCTTTTCCAGGTGGTAGCGGATGTTTTCGGGCTCGCGCACCATCACGGCATATTTGGTCATCGGCTCCACCGATTTAACGATGTTGTATTCCTGCTCGCCAAAAATGCGCAGGTTCAGCCCGGTGCTCTCCACGGTGGTGTTGTAGCGCACCTGCCCCGAGATGATGAGCATGGGGATGTTGTCTTGATAGCCACACAGCACCCCGGTGACCGCGTTCGTGCCGCCCGGCCCCGTGGTGACGCAGGCCACGGCAACATCGCCGTTGATGCGTGCATAGGACTCCGCCGCGATGGCGCTGGCCTGCTCGTGGTGGTTGTATATGCATTTGAGCTTTGGGTGGCACCCAAACGCGTTGTTCAAATGCATGGCGCCGCCACCCACCACAGAAAACACGTGCCGAATGCCCTTTTCATACAGCGCATCCGCAATATAGTCCGCTACTTTTTGCTTCATGCTGTTTACACCGTTCCTTTTAAGGGTTTCCCTGTGCTGGATTTTGCAGCCACAACATGGCAAAAGCATTGGCACAGTTTAAATTTTGGGCCCTAACAAACATATTCACTATATCATTTTTCAGCCCAAATCACAAGGAGATCCTCGCCTAATATACATATCAGCATTTCGTTTTACAGCTTGTGGCAACCGGCGCTATTGTGTGCTATACTATAAAAAGTTTCGAACAATAAAACCATTCTTCAAAGAAATGGAGCTTACGTAAAATGCGGCTTAAAAGAAGCTTGGGTATTTCCAATAATTTTTTAAACATTTATGAGTTTGCCGTCTGGGCCTTGTTTTTATTTTGTTATGCTGCTTACTTTTTGTATATTCGCGCAGAAGTGCCCACGCAAACCTGGTATGATTTTATTCCGCTGGTCGATAAGCTTTATACCGGTACGCTGAAATGGCAAGACATCGTTTTCCTATATGGGGAGCATGGTATGCTGGGCTATAGCCTCTTGTTTTTATTCAATGCCGTCGTTTTTCATCTACAGGTACGCTTTGAGGTTTGGCTGAATATTTTGATTGTCCTGTGCGGTTCTTTAATTATGCTGTGGCGCATAAAGCAGTCTATTGAAGAACGCAAGTCTGTTCTTTATATGTTTGTTGTTTTTTTAGTGGCCTGCCTGTGCTTTAACCTTATGCAGGGTACACCCACCGGCATGGATACCCAGGTGCGCCTGGGGCTATTGTTCAACATTATTACGGCCAGCATGGTGTCACACGCGCTTACACACGATGTATCGCGAAAATATATGGTTGGGCTTGTTCTGGTAACGGTGCTGGGCATTGCGGTTTTCGGCACGCTGTATTCCTTTGCCGGGGTAGGGGCCATTCTGTTGCTTGTGGGGGTGCGCTGCATAGCCACACGCAAAATAAACAAGACCGCCTGGATCATCCTGATTACCAATGTGCTGTGCATTTTTTTCTATGTCTTTGAATATAGGCTTTGGAGCGCGCGCCTGGCCATCGCAAATGCGATGGACACCGCGCCCTTGGCCATTTTTAACCCCTTACGGGTGCTGCGCAGCTTTTTTGTCTATAACGCAAGTGGCTTTCTTGGTTATTCTGCGCAGGCCGACAATATTGTTTCTGCCTGGCCATATACTATTTTGGGCATTCTGGTCACCCTTATTTACTTTGCCGCCATTCTTCTTTTCTTCATTAAAAAAATGTACCAAAAAACATATCTGCCGCTGTTGTTCTTCACCTATTCGTTTGCCGTGTTTGCCATGGTGGCCTTGTCTCGCAGCGTAAACTGGAGCTGGATGTTGAACGGCTGGTACCATGCGCATACAAAGCCGGCGGCGGTGGCCTGTATTTGGATATTTGGCTATGCTATTTTACACAAAAACACACCCGCGGCCATACAAAAAGAAGCTGTGCCGGCGGCAAATGCAAAAACCGGCCTTGTAAAAAAGTGCCAGGCGTTTTTCCTTTCTTCCCAAAAGCAAATAGGCATTATATCCGGCGTTTTTTGTATTTTTCTTTTGGGGCTTACCCTTGTGGGCACTAGCGCCACATTGATGCGTATTAAATATACTCACGCTTACCTGACGGATAAACAGCCCTACCTGTTTGTATCGCCTGAAAATATGCCCGTAAACGAAGATGGCTATACCCCACTCACCCATACCTTATCGGTGACAAATGAGGGTATTGCCATACTGAAAAAATATGATTTGAGTGTTTTTCGCTACTATTCCGCCTATCAGGCGGCAAAAGACTGGGAAAGGACCGGCAAAGTAGATTGGTATGGCGATGGCTGGATAGGCCCCGGCTTTGAATATACTTTTCTGGCGGAATCTCAAGGCAAAGTAACCTTTCATATTTATTACCCCGGCACCATAACCGGCCAGCAAACTGGCACCATTTACCTGAACGATGTCGCCCATCCTTTTACCCTGGAAAAGAAGGCACAGGCCTTTACCTTTGACGTACCGCCTGATACTGAAATCCACTCGGCCATCCGCTGCGATTTTATCTTTGAAAGCGATGGTGCCGACAGCCGGAAGCTATGCTTTGTGCTCAGCAATATTGAAATTGAATAAGCCTATTTATAACAGCAGCGGTAAAGCCGTTTACAGGCTTTGCCGCTGCTGTTTATTATTGCAAAAAACCAGCTTTTGCCTTCATCTTTTTAATATCTGAAAAAGCTCAATCATTCCGTAAGGAAGATGTTTTTTGTGCTTTAAGCATATCAACAAAGCCTTCCTTATGATGAAAAATTATTTTTGCCGGGCAGCTTCGGCAATGGTTTTTGCCATATGCTCAACCATGCTGGCGGTCATGCCGCCATAAACGCCTACCCAGAAAGTGCTGGCCAGCACCCTGTCTGTGTTTTCAAGGCTGCCTACCACCCGGTAGCCGGTTTTATTTTTCCGCATTTCATCAAAGCAGGGGTGTTTTATCAAGTTGCCCGCAAACAGTGCCCGGGTTTGGATGTTCGCCTTTTCTACCGCTTCGGTTATTTTGCTCCTATCCATGCCGTCGGGGCAGGTGATCAGGAAACCGAACCAGCTGGGGTTTGAGCCGGGGCAAGGCTCTGGCAAAATAAGGCCGGTGTTTGCCTCGGCCAACAGTTTTTTCAGCAGTGCAAAGTTTTGCCGGCGCTTTTCGGTAAACTCGGGCAGCTTTTCCAGCTGGGCCACCCCGATGGCCGCTTGCATATCGGTAGCTTTCAGGTTATAGCCAAAATGCGAGTAAACATATTTATGGTCATAGCCTCGGGGAAGCTCGCCAAACTGCCCGTCAAAGCGATGACCACACAGGTTGTCACAGCCGGAGGGGCACACACAGTCGCGCCCCCAGTCTCGCATAGAGCGGGCAATTTTAGACAGCAGCGGGTCATTGGTATACACCGCGCCCCCTTCGCCCATGGTCATGTGATGGGGCGGGTAAAAGCTGGAAGTGGCAAGGTCGCCAAAGGTGCCGGTTTTTCTGGTTTGCCCCGCCAAAGTATACTCACTGCCCAGCGCGTCGCAGTTATCTTCCACCAGCCACAGGCCGTGCTTGTCGCAAAAGGCTTTTACCGCCGCAATGTCAAAGGGGTTGCCCAGTGTATGCGCCGCCATTACCGCCTTGGTTTTAGGGGAAAGCGCCTGCTCCAGCACGGAAACATCTAAATTATACTGGGGAATGGTAACATCAATGAACACCGGCACCGCGCCATACTGAATGATGGGGGAAACCGTGGTGGGAAAACCGCAGGCCACTGTAATAACCTCGTCCCCGGGTAAAATGCGCCGCTCGCCCAACAGGGGCGAGGTCAGTGTCATAAAGGCCAGCAGGTTGGCGGAAGAGCCGGTATTTACCAAAGCACAGTGCTTAATGCCTAAATACTGGGCCAGCTTTTCTTCAAACGCATCCGTCCAGTGGCCGGCCGTCAGCCAAAATTCCAGCGCGCTATCTACCAGGTTCACCATTTCTTTTTCGTCAAAAATACGCCCACCATATGCAATGCGGTCGCCTGGCGCAAAGGTTTTTTCCTCGGCCATAAAACGGCTGTAATATTCTGCAGTGGCCGCCAGCATGGCTTCGCGTGCCTGTTGTTTATCCATTGATTCAAACATTTTTTATAAATCCTGCTTTCTGCATATAGTCTGCTATTTGTCCCGCCATCATTTGGGCAATATCCTGCTTGTCTCTGTGGGCCTTATACCCTTCTACAGTATAGCGCACCGCTTCGTCCAGCGCCCATACGGGCTGCCAGCCCAGCGTGCTCTTGATTTTCGAGCAGTCCAGCTTTAAAAAGTTGGCTTCGTGGGGGCCTTCCTCGGCGGTTTTTTGCCAGCCGAGCCCTTCGCCCCAGTGCCGGCAAAACAAATCTACCAGCCTGCCTGTGCAGGCACAGTCGGCGTCTTCCGGGCCCACATTGTACCAGCCTGCCAAAGCAGGGTTTTCCCATTGTTTTTGCACGATCAACAGATAGGCCAGCAAGGGCTCCAGCACATGCTGGTATGGGCGGGTGGCCTGGGGGTTGCGCACCTCTATGGGCAGCTGGGCCAGTGCCGCGCGCACACAGTCGGGAATGATGCGGTCATTTGCCTCGTCGCCGCTGCCTATAACATTGCCCGCCCGGGCGGTGGAAACCGCCACGCCCTGGGCGCTTAAAAAAGCGCTTTTATAGCTATGGGTCACAAGCTCTGCACAGCTTTTGCTGTTTGAATAAGGGTCATGGCCGTCCAGCGGGTCAGTTTCCCGGTATCCCCAGGCCCATTCATTATTATGATACACCTTGTCGGTGGTCACGTTTAAAAAGCTGCGCACGCTGCCATTTTCGCGGACACACTCAAGCACATTTACCGTGCCCATCACATTGGTCTCATAGGTATAGGCCGGGTGCCGGTAGCTTTCGCGCACCAGCGGCTGAGCCGCCATATGGATGACCACCTCGGGCTGGGCGGCTTTGAAAGCCTGGGAAAGCACCTTCAGGTCCCGCACATCGCCATAGACTGAATGCACCAGCTTATCCGCGCCGCCATACGAAAAAAAAGCCCCTTCCTGCAAAGGCAGGGCGTAGCCGGTCACCGTGGCGCCCAGCTGGGCCAAAAGATGGCACATCCATGTTCCCTTAAAGCCGGTATGCCCGGTCAAAAAGACTTTTTTGCCTTTAAAAAACGAAAGGGGCATAGGGGTATTCGTTGCCATTTCTGCCATGGGCTGCACCTGCTTTTTCAAATTTTCAATTTAGTGCCGGTGAAAACGAACGCTGCTTTAAAAGCCCTGTGAAAAGAGAACTATAAACAAGGCATATTATACGGTATTTTCTTTTTTTTGTCATCCCCGGGCGGCGCCGGGGCCAGGCTGCACGAATTGACTGAACCCTATTTTTGGTGTGGGCCGACCGCATGGCCGTGAGGCTATCTTCGCCATGGGGACATGAAGAACAAAACCGCAGCGATGGCCCCTGGGGGCCATCGCTGCGGTTTTGTTTGCCCCGTGCCCTCAGCGCGGCAGGCTGGCATGGATCACCGCCATCACGCGTTCGGGGCTAAAGGTTTCCTTCACAAAGATGTAGCCGTGCTGCGCCATCTCGGCCAGCCGCGCTTCGTCGCCATACAGCGCCACCACCGCCCGGGCAAAAGCCTCGGGCGTCTCGTGTTCCTCGATAAAGCGGCCCGCGCCCAAAAGGCCCTCCGCCCCGATGGGGGTGGTGATCACCGGCAGGCCTTTGGCCAGCGCCTCCACCACCTTGCCCTTGATACCCGCGCCATAGCGCAGCGGCACCACGCTTATCCGGCAGGCCTGGTAGAGCGCATCCAGCGCCTCATCGCTCACAAAGCCGTGCACGATGATGTCGTCGCCGGCCAGTTGCATGATCTCCTCGGGCGGATGGCTGCCCACGATGTGCAAACGCACACCGGGCAGGCCCGCTGTGACAAGCGGCCAGATCTCTTTGGAAAACCACCGCATGGCATCCACGTTGGGCAAATGGTTGAACCCGCCCACAAACAAAAGGTCGCGCCGGCCGTCGATGTGATAATCGGGCGGCTCGAGGCCTGTGTAAATAAAGGCCGGCAGGGTGAACACGTTGAGGCCGGGGTCTTGCGCTTTCAGGTAATCCTCTTCAACGCGGCTGGGGTAAAAGGCGGCGTCTGCCTTTCGTATCAGCTCAAACTCCAGGGTGCGCCATCTTTCGATGGATGCCGGCAGGGCGGGGTCTTTGGTCACCGCATACTGGCGCTGTTCCCGCAGATGGTGAAGGTCGTGCCCGTAGTAGAGGATGGGCGCATGGGTGTGCCGGCGCAAGTCGTCGATGAACTCGGCGGCGATGTGTGGCCGGCTCAAAAAAACAAGGTCGAACTCCGGGCCGTTTTCCACCAGCCATTCGTCCCAGTGCTGCTGGTACCAGGGGCCATACAGCACCTCCACGCCCATCTGCTGGTAGATTTCCGTGTAGCGTTCCATCCTGAAAAAATTGGCCGGCAGCAAAACCACCTGGTAGCCTTCTTTTTGGAACAGGCGGATATACTCATAGATCGTGCGGCTTCCCGCGTCCTGGTCGAAGGTCGGCACATAGTGGTCCACCAGCAGCAGGCGCTTTTTGCCCCTGGTGCGCTCGCTCGCGCGCGCCACATGCTCCGCGTTGGGGTAGTGGTTTTGCGCCAGCTCCCCCTGCCATTTTTCAAACAGCTTTTTCGAGTTCTCCACCTGGTATTGTTTCAGGCCCTGT